>NZ_JAUBVJ010000007.1:0-65176 GCF_036702785.1 Microcoleus sp. AR_TQ3_B6
TCCTAAAGATTCTTGAAAATTCAGGCCGCTTATTGACATTAACTGAACGACTAGCTTCCCGCACCTTGACAGGGCTGGTTTCAATCCCTAATAGGGAGTTAGGTTAATTGCGATGGAAATCCTGAAAGACGGCAACCCCGTCAACGCACAAGTTTCAATCCCTAATAGGGAGTTAGGTTAATTGCGATTCACCGGAGCACCACGGAAGAACCAACCGCCCCCGTTTCAATCCCTAATAGGGAGTTAGGTTAATTGCGATATTAGATGTTCTAGAATCAACAAGAGTCATTCAACGTTTCAATCCCTAATAGGGAGTTAGGTTAATTGCGATTGAAGTTCAAGCTTACTGGTAAAGGAAATGCTAGTAAGGTTTCAATCCCTAATAGGGAGTTAGGTTAATTGCGATGACTTTCTTCTAATATCTTTAGTTGTTCTTCTGTGGTTTCAATCCCTAATAGGGAGTTAGGTTAATTGCGATCTTTCATACTCGTCCCCGTCTTCATCTTCCTTAGTGTTTCAATCCCTAATAGGGAGTTAGGTTAATTGCGATATCAACTGCCTTTCTACGATGGCGAACTGAGTTTTGTTTCAATCCCTAATAGGGAGTTAGGTTAATTGCGATTGCGAATTTAAAGATCCCGACTACTCAGAAAGGGTTTCAATCCCTAATAGGGAGTTAGGTTAATTGCGATTAAGGGTCAGCTATCAATGGCAGAAGATATGCTCGTTTCAATCCCTAATAGGGAGTTAGGTTAATTGCGATTTGGAGAAAGCGTGTGAGGATTATAGATTTTTGTTTCAATCCCTAATAGGGAGTTAGGTTAATTGCGATCTCCTTCTACAATAGTTATAGCTGTTGAGATTATGTTTCAATCCCTAATAGGGAGTTAGGTTAATTGCGATAATTTTGTCGTTGGAGCTAAAGTAAAATTTGGTACGTTTCAATCCCTAATAGGGAGTTAGGTTAATTGCGATTAAGTGGGATAAGAAAGAGCAAAGACTCGATTTGTTTCAATCCCTAATAGGGAGTTAGGTTAATTGCGATTATATTACTTAAAAACTATGGCTATTCTAGAAAGAAGTGTTTCAATCCCTAATAGGGAGTTAGGTTAATTGCGATTTACCCTAAAGGGGTACGGGGAGCCAGATAGTCAGTTTCAATCCCTAATAGGGAGTTAGGTTAATTGCGATCCACCGTCACTGGCAATCAAATCATCCCAAGTTGTTTCAATCCCTAATAGGGAGTTAGGTTAATTGCGATTCTGTAGTAGAGTTTTAGAGAAGAAAGATATAGATGTTTCAATCCCTAATAGGGAGTTAGGTTAATTGCGATTAAGAATTTACCTTCATTAGGAGCTTTCTGCTTTGTTTCAATCCCTAATAGGGAGTTAGGTTAATTGCGATGCTTAAGTTTTTTGCAAATTTTTTCTACTTCAAGTTTCAATCCCTAATAGGGAGTTAGGTTAATTGCGATATCAGCCAGGGATGGTATTGCCACCAATAGGAATCGTTTCAATCCCTAATAGGGAGTTAGGTTAATTGCGATAACTAGAAGATAAACTTGATGCTTTTTATAAAGCTGTTTCAATCCCTAATAGGGAGTTAGGTTAATTGCGATTCTCGGCTACTTTTTCTAGCTTTTCTGGTTCCAACGTTTCAATCCCTAATAGGGAGTTAGGTTAATTGCGATCGCCCGTTCCAGAAGTCTTGCTGTATTTAGTTTTCAAAGTTCACTTGCGTCTAGCTAACACAAAACTACCATTTGGACATTCGACTTGTCAATACCCCTATTTTCAGACAGCCCTCAAACCCTTATCCTGCATAGATTTCAGCGATCGCGTCTGCCATCTTATTGGTTAAAGTGCCTCTAACCCTTACAGGGTCTACATTATAGCCCCAAAATTTAACACCTCGATTTTTACACCTAGGCACAGGCGCATTTTCCACCCAAAAACAGACATCAACCCGATCGCCACTTCCCCAAAGCCCCCCAAACAGAACCCGAAACCACCCCCCACGATCGCCCCCGCCACAGCGCTAACAGCCGGAAACATCGCAGACAGCACCGCACCCCACACAGCCCCCGCAAAAGTCCCAAAAAAACAGCCCCAAATCGTACCAACAAAAATCGCCCCCAAAATAGCGCCGCCGCCCTCAGCCATTACCGAATAAATCCCCCCGATCGCCGCCAAACACAAACAGCCCCAAACACCTCCCATCCGGGCGCGCCGCAGGTACTCAGCTACTCAACATTGTCTTTAACCGTGGTGAGTATATCTTGTATTTTTTGAAAGGCAAGCTCAGTTATTCGGGCTGCCGATCGTGCACTGAGGCTGCATCTTTGACTCGTATTTTTGGTTTGCTCTTAGCATAAGCACGAATCAAGGCAGACTTCTTAAGCCGTTTGACACCGCTCAAAACCAAAAGTGCAAACAGCGTGCCTATCAAACTCATCACCCACAAACCGCAGCCTGCCGCTGCACCCAATCCCGCAGCCAACCAAATAGTGGCGGCAGAAGTTAATCCTTTGACTTCAGCTTTACCCACTGGGTATTGAGTTTGTTGCAGAATGATTCCGCCTCCGAGAAAGCCTACCCCTGTGGCAACTCCTTGGATAGTTCGGCTCAAAGCATTGGAAGAGGAAAAGGTGCTGTCGCCATCCATCTGCAAAGGAATCATTACAAATATAGCTGCGCCTAGACTCACAATCATAAAGGTTCTTAAACCGGCTGGTCTACCTGGCTGCTGGCGGTTCATGCCGATCGCGAAGCCTACCAGCAGTGCAGTTGTCAGCCTAAAGGTGACTGTTTGCCAATCGTTGGGGCTGAAAAAGATAGAACTCATTGCCTGTACTCCTACTAGAACGGGCTCTTCACGCGCACGCATTCCCAGGCGTGGCAGGCTGACTTAATCTAACTCCGGTTAGCGGCTAGACTTACTAGGGAATCAGGTTAATTTTAAGTTAAGACTAAGTTAGATTCAAGTAGAAGTTCGGCTCAATGTGCGACCCCGAAACATCAAACGCTGGAACTCCCACGCTTTGTTCATGCGCTTGGCTAATAGGTTGCACAGAAATATCTGCAGTTGCGAATTTACCGAAAATTACAGCGTCTAAAGCCTCGTCCTTTTAGGACGACTTTTATTCTTGGTCGTGATAATATTGCAAGGTGACTAGGGTATTCCACCACATTAAAAACCCAGTCGCCTGAAGGCAACGCACCTTGAAAACTGAAGTTATGGGCTTGGGCGCCCAAAAGCTTGTGCGGGTAAAAACTTCGAGCAACAAGTACGCCTAGAAACCAGTATTTTGGGTTTTGAATTTACCGTGGGGCACGCGGAAGACTCTGCAATGAGTCGAAAGCTTGAGGACAGAACCATCTTGCGGTAAGTACAGGAAGCTGTACTTATTAAGTGGACTGAATGATACAAGAATCTCTCCCCTTCTAGGGCCCAGAGTTGTCAAATCGTTGCTTCTTCCTTCACCACTTGCCCAAAGCCCCCCAAACAGTACCCGAAACCACGCCCCAAATCGCCCCCAAACCGGCCCCCACGATCGCCCCCGCCACAGGTCCCAACTCCACCGGCACCCCAGCGCTAACAGCCGGAAACATCGCAGACACCACCGCGCCCCACACAGCCCCGGTAAAAGTCCCCAAAAAACTGCCCCAAATCGCCCCCAAAGCCGCACCCCTCACCCCCGAAGGCTGAAACGAAATCGGCAGCTTCGGCGAAAACCCGCACACACCCAACAAACCCCCAGAAACCACACCCCCAATAGCACCCACACCAGCCGCCACGATCGCCACACCCAGCAACAAACGAGCAAACTCATCCAGCGGCCGCATCTCGCCGCTGTACTGCTGCCAAACCACCAGCCCAGCCCCCAAAAAAACACCCGCCAGAGTCCCCACAAACGAGCCCCAGACCGCCCCCAAATACCCTCCCGGCCGGCCCCACACCCTCCCCACCGGCACCGCCAGAGGAGGCCGAAAACTCGCCCAAACACAGCCCCAGACAGCACCAACCACCGCCCCAGCCAAAATCCTCTCCCCGACTCCCGGAGTGCTATTCATCGCCCCAAACACCGCACCCCCGATCGCCGCCAACAAAAAAGCCCCCCAAGCCGCCCCCACCAAAACAGCGCCCCACTTCCGCCAAATCTGATTTGGCGGCAAAGTAAAAATGCCCCACATCATCCCAAAAAAACAGCCCCAAATCGTACCAACAAAAATCGCCCCCAAAATAGCGCCGCCGCCCTCAGCTATTACCGAATAAATCCCCCCAATCGCCGCCAAACACAAACTGCCCCAAACACCTCCCCAAGCAGCATCCTGAAAAAGGCGTTCCAACTTGCCCGCCGGAACCTGAGGCGCAGGAGTCCGACTCCGAGACATCGGCATCGGTAGCAACGGCACTGCGTACTGGCCGAGGGGGCGCGGCAGCCCCGTGGCCGGCTGTATCCGACCCCCTGCCGGCTCCCTCACGACAGGCCGCTGTTGGGGCTTTTGACGCTTGATTTTCGCGGGCTGCAAGTGCAATCCGTGGCTGACAGCTTGCCGCGACGGAAACGGATCGCGCCCTTTCAGGAGTTTTGCCCGATCGCACCAAGGGCACCGATTTAGATGATTTCCGTATTTGTGCTGAGTGTTTTTGCTGCAAGTTACCAAAGCATCTTCCGCTTCCCGAATCGCACTCACCCAAGTTTTCGCATCCGGGCGCGCCGCAGGATTGCCGTGTCCTTCCTCAAAACAGCGGACAAACATCTGCTGCAGCCGCGGATGCAGCATCTCAAAAGGAGGCGCAGCCGGCATCGGGCGGTAGGGAATCCGCTTCGTACCTGTGGGGAAATGGCCCGATCGAATTCTCGCCTCCAAAGACGGCGGTTCATCGCTACCGAGATAAACTCCCGAAAACGGATGCGTACCTTCCATCAGCAATTGAAAAATTAATACAGCTAAACCGAACAAATCGTGCTCGGGAGATCGATCGATATCGCGGAAAGTCTGGCCCTGCAACTCCGGCGGCGTAAACTCGGGTTTCCCCACCGGACACCGATAAACGTAACCCGTATAAGGATCGCGGACTTGAAACGAATCCGTGTCTACCAGCGTTACCAACGCCGTATCCGTCACGAGAATGTTCGACTCGTTCACGTCCCCGATGACGTAACCCCTGATGTGGAGGGCGTTTACAGCCGAGGCGAGATTTCTGGCGGTACGGTGGAGGTAAAGATAGTTAAATAGCGGTTTTTGTTCGCGCCTGGTTTTCGGAGTGTAAAAAGTGTGTATCGGCCTGACTTTGTTGACGCGCGGCATCACAAAACCGACGATTTTTTCTCGCCCGCCCACAGTATGCAGCAAATCGATCGGCCAAGCAATCGAAGCGTGTCCGGGTTCCGCGATCGGCGCATCCGGCGGCATACTGAACATGACTGTGAGTTTGTCGCCGTCTTCGTCTGTCGGTCTGTGGTAGATTTTGGCTACCAGGGACGAGTCTTGGGCGATCGGGTAGATGCGGCCTTCACCCCCGCTGGCGATCGCGGTTTTGGTGTCGATCGCAATCAGTTGTCCGCTAAATTGGCGCTGCAACTGCATAGAATTCCGTTAGGGGATACAGGATTTGGAAGCCATGACTCAATAAACTTGACTTGCCCATTAAATCTTACCTTTGTTATGACTTAGGCACCGGTGAGGAGAGACCGGGTTTTTCACCAAAAGACGCGTTGCAGCCCGCAGATTCGGTAAAAAACCCAGTTTCTTGGGTGGGAGTGGGTAAGCCCTGTTTCTGTTAGTGGGATAGGCGTCCCGCCCGTCCATCCATTGATGGGATGGGCGTCCCGCCCGTCCGTCTGTTGGTGGGATGGGCATCCCGCCCGTCCGCGCTATCAAAATTAGATGTGAACCAGCTTCAAATCCACCGACAATAACAACATTTTATCCTCAATTTTTTGTCTGACGGCCGGTGTCACCTGACAATTATCGCTGTTGAGGCATTCCACCAGCAAGCTTTGAGCATAGTAATACTGTTTCAGCAAAGTTTGCTGTTGGGGGCGAAAGTCTCGATTGTAGCCGATCGCAGTTTTGAATTTTGCCAGCCAACAGCGACCGAATTCTTTGCGCCACTTTTTCCAGCTTTGCAAATCAGGCATCTGAGTCTGAAATTGTGCCAGCAGTTGTTTAAGTTCTGGTTCAACATCCAGCGCCAAGACGCCCAGCAAGATACCCGCCACATCATTATCAAAAGCCAATTTCAGACACTCGTTAACATCCGCAAATTCTACATTTTTTCTAGCCTTTGCCAAACAATTCCGCAACTTGCGAACTTTCGATCTATCAAACTTCCGACTCGGATCGAGGACGCGAGTCAAAGCCAAATCGAGCACGCAAACTAACGCCACATAAAAAGCGCGAACTTCCGCCGGCTTGAAATTCCTTTGCACTAACTGAGACTTGTGATTTGCCCAGATTAGCAACTGCTGCAAAGTTTCATCTTTAGCCGCCATACTGTCTAATTTTTCTTGCATCAGCAGCAAAAGTTCATCAGCAGGTTGCAAAATGCTGACAACTCTCACAAATTCATTTTTCCACTTTTTGTCTGTAATCCGGCTGACCAATTCTGGCAGCGATTCAGGGTTGGCACTGTCAATCAGATATTCTGGTTGAGTGTGGGTTTCCTCTAGCAGTTCGTCAACTGCGCTTTTAATAAAGTTATCCACCAACCAGTCGCGGGTACGGGAAAAATTGCTCTCCAATTCCAGGTAATGACTGCCTAATTTTGCCTTAAAGTCTTTGGGAAAAACCTTTTTAGCCACTAACATATTTTTCCAGCGAGTTAGCTGGCTGGCGTTGCGTTCTGGAAAGCGGTTGTACAAATAGTCGATCGCGATCGCCTCTAGAATATCCGCACCCAGCATTTCCCGTCGTTTTACCTCGTTTTCCCAACCTATTAGTCGCCGCTGAGTTAAATCCAGGTGCTGGCTAACAGTTGGTTCTATCAAGTGGTGAATCAGCCAGTTTCCCACACTGAAAAAATCGCGGTCGAACTCCAAGTAAATCGCGCCAAACAAAGCCTCAATTTTTTCCGAAAGCAATATATTGTACTCGCTTTCTTCTGTTTCTTTCCGATTTATGACGCGCCCACCGAGTTCGTTTAATTTCAAACTTTGTGCAAATTCCGCCAGTTTTTTCGGATCTGCTAAACGAGCTTTTAAGGTTGAGATAGCATCTGGAGCGAGTTCTGGATATTCGCGGTAGAGGTAATCGGTAACCACAGCACCGAAAATCGCTCCGCCTAGGAGTGACAGCCGTTTGTACTTAACCTCTTGCCAAGCGGGAGACTCCTCCGGGCGGTCGGAGAAATCGCTGGTATAGTAACGGCAATTCAAGACGATTTCCAGCAGTTTTGTCTCCTGAAAGCTGGAAATGTCGATCGCTGCTTTGACTGCTTCAATATCTACCTTTTTAATTTTTATTAGCTCTAATTCTTCTTCACATTTCCCCCACTTTTCCAACCAATCACCGCCAGCATCTTCCACATACAAATCCACAAAATCTACCCCGTAATTCATCCATTCATCCTGCATAATTCGGGCTGCTTCCAGTTCTTCCCAGACTTTTTGCAAATTATTTTCAACGGTGCTCGTACCTTGTACTGTCATAGTATTTGATTTTGATGTAATTTGATTTTATTTCCAACAATTTCACCGCGATTCAATCAAATCTCAATTCAATTTAGAGCGAATTGCGAGTTATTTAGAAGATTGATTGCTGTGGTAAATCTTCCCGTTGCTTAGCCAGGACTTACGCAGCACCTCTTGCCCTTCATCGTGCCAACAATCGCCTAAAAACCTTTGTATCTCTCGTTTATAGCCGAGTCTCGATCCCCCTAAATCCCCCTGATAGTCGGGGGACTTTAACCAGACTCCTGTCCCCCCTTTTAGAATGGAGGCGCCGGGGGGATCGAGGGACTCATACTCAAACAGCCGACCGATACCAAGTTTGACATTAAATTGACACCTATGCCTGTTGTCGCCGCCTGGCAGACCCCGGACGGAACCAGAAAAGGGGAGGAAGAATCTTGCGATCGTCTTCCCTTGTGCGGGAAGCTGTCTGGGCTAGGTTTTTGGTCTGGGCGAGAATTGTGCAATATGTGAGGCAAGTCAAAATTTCTTTTTCACCGAGTAGGGAGCAGTCGAACTATTCTCAGCAGCATATCTGCTTGATTTACGGGAACTTGAGGTAACGACCTGCGGGCAAATTATCACTATTATATAATGCAATGTTAACTAACTGATTCAGGAAATTTGCATCTTTTTTATCATAACTTAAAAATAATCCTCTGTCAATCCCCCAACCTTGAAGAGTTTGTTGCCAATTTTGATATTTTTGTTCTGAAAACTCATCAGAAAGAGTAGTGACTTGAATGCAGAGGGGCTGCTGTTGGCGGTTGCTAACGATCGAATCGGTTGCCATAGAAAGATCGGCCACATATCGATACAAAACAGTGCCTTGACGATCGACAATTCGGGCTGCGATCGCTCGAATGACGAGATCGTCAGCCGGATCGAATTTACCGGATTTCAGTTTTTGTTTCCAGATGTAAAATTTGCGATCGTTTTCGCTCAGCCATTTAGGAAATAGATAGCTGTACCAATACCTTTCCCCCGGAGTCATTAACTCAAAAGCGGCTTGCTGTTCTCTTTCGGAAGGTAGAGATTGAACGGCCAGCCAAACCTGAGAATCTCGGATAAGCTGCAGCAAAAAAGCCATCACAAATTTTTTAGCAGTTAGCGAACCGGGTTTAACATCTTTCACCCAGCGATTGATTTCATCCAATCTTCTCGCTAAACTCGGATCTATTAGATCTGCGTCGCTAATTAGGGAGTTGAGCTTATCCTTAATCTCTTGTGCTTGCAAATGACGACCTACTGTACAAACTAAAGCAGAATTGTTGACACCTCGATTTTATTATAGAACTGCGCCAAATTTTCACCAAGCGCGAGGCAGCGCTAACAATTTTTGTGGTGTAGGTATCCTAACAGCCCTTGACTTTATTTTGTGAGAGGTCTATTGAATAGTTGCTGCCGATTGCCGCAGGCGCAGGTACAATAAAACCCCATAAACATTCATCAACGGTGCGGCTAAAAATCCGACTAGATTACCTGCAAGCTGAGCTAGTAGTACGTTACCCAATGTTAAACCAATTAATCCAGAAATTAATATTGTTGGCACAAAAAATACAATAGTTATCAGAAAACTCGCTCGAAATAAGAACCACCAGCGCCCTTCAGTTAATTCACAACTGCTGTCCAGACTCTCCATAACCGAAGAGTTATCAATGACGGTAGCATAAAATGAAAATGTTAAGCGAAATGACATATAAGTAACTCCACGAATTGTTATTAGTAGTAGTACAATTAAACCTGCAAATCCAAAAGGCCACAGAAATAGCATAATGCCTGTCAAAATCACCATCAGCACCACCAACAGGAAATAAACCCCAATAAGTGGTAGCAATCTTCTTTTTGCTTGCTGGAAAGCCTCCCTCACAGTTACTTGATTTTTTGTCAAATTTCGGTAAGTGTAGAAAGTAGTAGCTCCCGACAAGAAAGGAACTGCCACGAACCAGTAGATAATATTCAAAGGAACACGTGCTTCACCTATATCAAAAGTAGTCATCAGGAAAAATATCAAACTGGGACAGTTGATAGTCAACAGGGAAGCGTATATGGCTCCCGTACCAGCAAATGTTTCTCGCAATAATCCTGTTGCACTAATTCTAATTCGTGGAGCAGTCATAGTTCTATATCCGGCTTTTTTAAGTGGATTTAAACAGATTGAACATTGCTCGAAAAAGTTGCTAACAATAATGTTAAGTCATCATCTGTGCGTTGGGAAACCCGGGGCGATCGCAAAAATGACTCTAACTGCTGTTTCGCATCTTCCTCTTCTTTCCACTCGCCAGAAAACCGAAACAAAGGCGCAAAAAACGGCCCGTGCGGCGTGCCTTCCGGGATTTTGAGAGCAAGCATTTGCAAGCCGTCGGAAAACACCGCTAAGTGCCGCAGTTTTTCCCGCAGTACCTGAAATTGCGCTGTTTCAATTGCATTCGGCGAAATCAAAAAGATAGTTTCGTTGATGTATTCGCCGCAGGGAGGTACAGTCAGAGCGATCGCATTTCCTGCACTGTCACCTGCTACCGCCGCCCCGTCGCCGATTTGAGCAACTGCGATTAATTCCGGCGTAGCAACAACCGCAATTAAAGTGCAGGCTAAATCTCTCGCAGCCACTTCCCGCACAGCCGCCTCTGCTTCCACCTGCGCCCGCGCGACTTGCAGTGATGCTGTCAAGAATACCTGCCATTCGTCGTCATTCTGAGGCAGCCTTTCCTGTTGCTGGCAAATCGTTTCAACAACCGCTTCCACAGCAATTTTCGCCCCAACTTCTGCGAGTGCTGCCGAACCCGCGCCGTCGGCAACTGCTGCAGCTAAAACACCGTTAGGCAAGATGCGCCAGCAGTGGGCATCTTGACAGGGCTGCGATCGTTTTTCGTGGCTCGTACCTATCACCGATGCCGCTACAACTTGCCAATTAAAGGATGAATTCTGCATTAATAACTCTTTAATTCAAAACTTAGTAAATTCACAACTATGCAAAGTTAGGGCTGGTTTATTTATCCCTAATAAGGTAGGGCGATGCACACCACACCTTAGTAATTTGGTAGGGCGATGTACACCACACATTCCCGCTTGTCACATACTAATGACCAATGACCAATGACTAATGACTAAACAGTTCCCCATCCGGGCGGCGGCAGTGCTACTTGTTCGTCAATTTTTGAGTGAGAAACTCTCTGCATACTAGCCGACAGCCAGATAAACATCTCTCTAAAGTCTAATCCTCTCAATTTTACAGGCGTGCGCTCGACAATTTGCGCTAGACGAGTGATATTAGCACCTTCCACTCCGACTGCAAAAAATGCCACGCGCTTATTAGTTTCTTCCTCTTTAATCCGCTGTGCTGCTATTTCCACAACATCGTCAGATTCGCCTTGAGGTTCGCCGTCGGTAATCATAAATACCCACGGGCGGTAATAGGTAATGCCGTTGTTGCGGTATTCGGATTTGCGGGCGGCAATGGTATCTAATGCTAGCTGAATGCCTGCGCCCATGTGGGTTTGTCCTTGAGCTGTCAGCAGTGGCGTCTCGAACTGGTCGGCGGTCACGAAGTCTTGCACGACTTTGATATGATTGTCAAAGGAAATAATCGCCACTTCGACTCGCTTTTTAGCTAGTTCGTCTTTAATGAGGTCATTCCTAAAGATTTCCAGCCCCTCATTCAACGCATCTATGGGTGCGCCTTGCATGGAGCCGGAGGTGTCCAGCAGGAGGACGCAGGGACAGCGCGGCTCTGGGTTTTCGGCAAATTCTACGGCTTCGTCTAGTCTCATGGTTCTGGGTTGACCTGGGAGTGGCTCGATTTCTAGGTTTGTTACTTTACTCTATCAAGTCTGTAACAAATTTAAGTGCAAATTGCTAGGGCGATCGCATTTTACCATTTACGTCAATCGATTTGAGATTTTTGATTCTATATTTTAGATTTGAGAATTGGATGTCTGCCGTCAATCGATTTTAGATTTTAGATTTTAGATTTTAGATTGACTTGCGCGAGATAAATGCTCTTTCTTGAGGATTTTCGATTTTCGAAAAGGGATTGATTCCACGGATAAATCACGTGGCGGGTACCACCTTTGAAATTCTTGGTCAAAAAAACAAATTCTTTCCGACCTGTGGTAATATAGACTAATAGTATTACTGCATAATAAGGATAAATCTTATGATTGCAACAGTCACACAGACATTAACCTTTGAGCAATTCCTTGTAGAATGTCCAGAAAATGGACTCTATGAACTGGTAAACGGAGTAATTGTACAGATTAATTCCACAAGAAATCATGATGATGTTGCTAATTTCATGTTATTTGGCTTCAAGGATGAAATCCGGCGACTAAGTTTAAATTATGTAGTCAAAAATACCGCCGTTATCAGAACTGTAAGTAAAGCCGGCATCGAACAAGGGCGGAGACCGGATGTCAGCGTAATAGATCGCGATTTGTGGCGGTCGAACCGTTCTGCTTATTCTGCCTTACGAGAACCAATTAAACTGGCAGTGGAAGTAACATCAACAAATTGGGAGGACGATTATATAGACAAATTGGACGAGTATCGGCGTTTGGGAATTGTAGAATATTGGATAGTCGATTATTTAGCAATTGGTAGCAGGGAATTTCTGGGAAATCCCAAAGTTCCAACTGTATTTGTCCACCTTTTAGATGCAGAGGGCAACTATCAAAGAAGCGCGTTTAAAGGCAGCGAAGGAATTGTGTCGCGGACTTTTCCCGAATTAACGCTGACAGCAAAAGAGGTGATGAATGTGTAAGTTCCGTTGAGCCACCTAGCCCGACTATTATCTATAAAAAATCACTGAAAATAAATATGAAATCTGTTTCTGAAAAAAAAGCTATTAGTCCTTGGAATTACAAACCTTGGTGGTGTCAGCCTTGGTCTATTCTTTTGACTGGTACGAGCCTAATTTCTGGTACTTGGTTTTTGTTAAAAACTGTTTGGATAACTGTTTTAGTCGCGATTCCTTTATTGGCTTGGATGGGGTTTTTCTTGTTGGTTTGGCCGAGGTTGATGCTATCTAGCGGAGTTTTAGATTCCGATGCAGATTAGGTTTTGGTGGCGCGCACCTTATGTTGAGGATAAGGTGCGCGGTCAATCGATTTTAGATTTTAGATTTTAGATTTTAGATTGACCCCACGGATAAATGCTCTTTCTTGAGGATTTTCGATTTTCGAAAAGGGATTGATTCCACGGATAAATCCGGGGGCTGGTACCACCTTTGAAATTCTTGGTCATTGGTGTCAACAAACACGTTAAACCCTCTTTCCAGCAGGGGCTGAAACAAGAACCTCCAAGCGAAAGTCCTCGCTATGAGGACTAATGAGTTCTTCAGTCCTCTTTGAGAGGACTTTAGCTTTAAGACAGGGAATTAATTCCCTGGCTGACTGGCGGGTGAGCGAGAGGACTGGCCGACTAAAACTTAAGTTGACACTAATAGTGCGCCCTGCACACCCTAAACATATAGCAATCCTAAATCATTTGCATAATTATTGTAGGGGCAATCCCCCCGTGGTTGCCCGATAGATAGGGGGTAGGCACGGGGGCACTACCCCTACAAATTTATCTGAATCATTTAGGATTGCTATAGGGTGTTTCCCAGTCTACGTTTGCGGGTAATAGTCTTGAATTGCTTTTACTTCCATCGGGTGGGATTTGAGCGATCGAATTCCCGCTGCTGTCGCTTTGGCACCGGCTATTGTCGTAATAATCGGGATTTTGTAAGTCAAAGCTGTGCGGCGGATAAAGATGCCGTCGGCTCGGGATTCTTCGCCAGAAGGTGTGGTGATAATTAGTTGAATTTTCTCATTCTTGATCGAATCCAACAAATTCGGCCGCCCTTCGTGCAGTTTCAATTCCAAATCTACCTCTAAACCTTGCTCTCGCAAAACTTTGCGTGTCCCGTGGGTTGCGACTACTTTGAAACCCATTTCTAAGAATTCCTTGACAACTGGTACAACTGCTAGTTTGTCCCGATCGCGCATCGAAACCAGCAGGGTTCCCGACAGCGGCATCAGTTGTCCGGCGCCGAGTTGAGCTTTGGCAAATGCTTTGCCAAAATCGGTGTCAATTCCCATTACTTCGCCAGTCGATCGCATTTCTGGCCCTAACAAGGTATCAGCGCCCGGGAACTTAGCAAAGGGCAATACTGCCTCTTTCACCGAAACATGAGTGGGTATAATCTCTTCAGTAAAACCCAAAGCTTTTAGAGTTTTGCCGGCCATGACTCGCGACGCCATTTTTGCTAAGGGAACTCCGATCGCCTTGGACACGAAAGGTACTGTCCGAGAAGCGCGCGGGTTAGCTTCCAAAATGAAAACTTCTTCCCCTTGAACGGCAAATTGAATGTTCATCAACCCGATCACTTTCAGAGATTTTGCTAAGTCTACAGTCCAGCGGCGGATTGTTGCCAAAGCGGAGGCAGAAAGCGTTTGGTAAGGGATAGAACAAGCAGAGTCGCCGGAGTGGATTCCCGCTTCCTCGATGTGTTCCATAATACCGCCGATCGTCACATTCCCAGTAACATCGGCGATCGCATCTACATCCACCTCGATCGCATTCTCCAAAAACTTATCAATTAAAATCGGATGCTCTGGTTCTACCAGGACCGCATAGGTCATGTAACGTTCCAATTCCGTATCGGAATAAACAATTTCCATTGCTCGCCCGCCCAACACGTAACTCGGTCGCACCACGACCGGATAACCGATCCGTTGAGCTACTATTAAAGCATCCTCAAAACTGCGCGCCAACCCGTTAACAGCTTGCTGAATATCCAACTCCCGCAGAATCTTTTCAAATCGCTCCCTGTCTTCAGCAGTATCAATGGAATCCGGCGAAGTTCCCCAGATTTTTGTTTGTACGTCGGGGTGATTTAAGAGAGCCTTTTGTAAAGGAACCGCCAATTTAAGCGGCGTTTGTCCGCCAAACTGAATGATTATTCCCTCGGGATTTTCGGCTTCGATGATGTTGAGAACATCTTCTTTTGTCAGCGGTTCAAAATACAGGCGATCGCTCGTATCGTAATCTGTCGAAACCGTCTCCGGGTTCGAGTTGACCATAATTGTCTCAAACCCGTCTTCTCCTAGAGAATAGGAAGCGTGACAGCAGCAGTAATCAAACTCAATACCCTGTCCGATCCGGTTCGGCCCGCCGCCTAAAATCATCACTTTTCGCTTGGTAGAAGGCAAAACTTCCGACTCCGGCGCGAGACTGTGGCTCACAGGCGAAACCTTCTTTTCTTCATCGCCCAAGTCCCAAATTGCCGCTCCCACTTCGTAGGTGGAATAATAATACGGTGTAAACGCTTCAAATTCAGCGGCACAGGTATCGACTGTTTTGTAAATCGGCACTACGCCTAACTGTTTGCGGTAAGCGCGGACTTGATCTTCGGATGTTTTGGTGGCGTAAGCAATTTGGCGATCGCTAAATCCCAACTGCTTTACTTCAAACATCGTGTCTTTTGTCAAGTCTTGCAACTTGGTTCGTTTCAAGAACTTCTCAGTTTCCAGCAATTCCTGCATTTTATCCAAAAACCAAGGGTCAATTGCTGTAAACTCAAAGATATCTTCCACCGACATTCCCATCATCATCGCGTGGCGGACTGTAAAAATGCGTTCGGGATTTGGCGTCCGCAATCCGGCGCGAATTTGTTCCAAACTCGGCAACTTTTCCGGTTTGTCGCACCCGAAACCCGCGCGGCCGGTTTCCAATCCCCGCAGCGCTTTTTGGAAAGATTCGTTGAAGCTGCGCCCGATCGCCATTACCTCGCCAACTGACTTCATTTGCGTTGTCAGAGTCGGTTCGGAACCGGGGAACTTTTCAAAGGCAAATCGCGGAATCTTCGTCACCACGTAGTCAATTGTCGGCTCAAAAGACGCCGGAGTTTTCTTGGTGATATCGTTGGAAATTTCGTCTAGGCTGTAACCTACGGCTAATTTTGCCGCCATTTTTGCAATGGGGAAACCAGTTGCTTTCGAGGCCAAGGCGGAGGAACGGGAAACCCGAGGGTTCATTTCAATAACGATAAAATCTCCGTTGACTGGATTGACAGCAAATTGAATGTTGGAACCGCCGGTTTCAACTCCGATTTCGCGGATAATTTTAATCGAAGCATCCCGCAGGCGCTGATATTCTTTATCTGTGAGAGTTTGCGCCGGGGCGACGGTGATAGAATCGCCTGTGTGGACGCCCATCGGGTCGAGATTCTCGATCGAACAAATAATCACCACATTATCTGCCAAATCCCGCATCACTTCCAGTTCGTACTCTTTCCAACCAATCAAAGATTGTTCGATCAAAATTTGCGATACCGGACTGGCGTCAATCCCGCTTTGTGCCATCTCTTCAAACTCTTCTTGATTGTAAGAAATGCCGCCTCCCGTTCCACCCATTGTAAAAGCAGGACGAATAATTAACGGATAACTGCCGATTTGGTGGCCAATTGCTTTGGCTTCGTCGAGAGTGTTGGCAATTCCAGAAGGGCAAACGGCGACGCCAATTCGCGCCATCGCTTCCTTAAATAATAGCCTGTCTTCTGCCATTTCAATTGCTGGCAACTTAGCGCCAATCAACTCGACGTTATACTTTTCTAAAACGCCATTTTTAGCGACTGCCACTGCTAAATTTAGCGCCGTTTGGCCGCCCATAGTCGGTAAAATTGCTTGAGGTCTTTCTTTAGCGATGATTTGTTCGAGGATGGCCGGCGTTAGAGGTTCGATGTAAATGCGATCGGCAGTTTCCGGATCGGTCATAATCGTTGCCGGGTTGGAATTCACCAACACTACTTCAAAACCTTCTTCTCGCAAAGCTTTGCAAGCTTGTGTCCCTGAATAGTCAAATTCGCACGCTTGACCGATAACAATTGGGCCGGAACCAATGAGAAGAATCTTTTTTAAGTCTTGGCGACGGGGCATAGGTTCGTAATTGGTAATTGGACAAGGTTGAGGATTAATTTGATATTTTGCACCAATTCCCACAAGTCGGAGGCTGAAACCTCTCAACTTTCGCAGCTAGGGGAAGCCCCCCCGCGAAGAGTTCGAGCGAAAAATGGTGGAAGATATCATCAAGTCCAAACTATTTTAATTGTTGTTGGTAAGATGGTGTTGTATAATACAAATCCTCTGGTAAAATGCTATCAGCGTTCCGTCGCTGCTGGCTTAACCCGATGTACAAGGCTTGTGAGGCGATCGCACAGCCTCTTCTACCCCAGATAAATCTTTTTATGGGCAAACGCGCAGAATGTCTGTTCCACCACAGCAGGAATTAGGCAGAAATCTGGTTTTTTCACCAAAATACTTCGGAAACAGGCAGGATGCCTGTTCCACCAAAGATGAATGTGGTTGAGAGGCATCAGTCGTTGCCACTCAAGCAATGATCGGGAAATAGGCCTCCTGCCTCAAGTTACACCTGTTTCAAAAAATAATGCAACGGCAGGCCCGCGATCCCAAACCCGATAGTAATTAAGGGTGCATCTCAATGAAAGCAAATCTCTGAAAAAAGGGCGAAAATGAAAAAGCTAGTAAAACTGTGAAAAAAAATGATTGAAAAAAATGACACCCTCAGACCAAAAGCGCCTAAAAGCACACTTAAAAGAGGTAGCAAAAATTCTTTACAGAAATACAGATTCAACCGAACTGTCAAATTTTGAAAGTATCGAAAAATTCTCCTTCAAAAATTATTATCCGAAGTGTTGCCAGAACTAGGTAGCTTTTTTTTTCAACAGCATCAGGAATTAAAACCGGAAGAACGCGAACAGTAAAATTTGTAGTTGGGTCGCTCAGGATTACAAATAATCAGGCGGAATATTTCTGGTTAAAACCTTATAGTCAACTTAGTCCCCTGATGGAAAAGTGTGCTCTGATAATCAGTGCCAATGAGTCTTATCAAAAAGGAGAACAAGATTTAGAAACATTCACAGGAATCCCAGTTGCTCATAGTACGTTACAGAGATTAGTAAAACGACAAGAATTTGAATTGCCTACATCTAAAAAAGGAGTCCAAAAAATTACTTTAGATGGAGGTAAAGTCAGGCTACGCAACGAAAAAAAGGGTGAGCCATGTTATTGGAAAGATTATAAAGCCCTGTGTTTAGATAATGTTTATTGCGGAGCCTTTTTTCAAAATAATCAAGATTTAATTGATTGGAGTAATAGCCAAAAATTGCTACATCATCTGTATTGCAATTGAGATGCTAATCCCGGAATTTGGAACTTATTTCAAGAAATAGGAGTGCCTGAACAAAGGCAAGAAATCTTAGATTGGTATCATCTGAAAGAAAATCTCTACCAAGCAGGAGGTTCAGCAAAACGATTAAAGCAATCAGAAAATTTGTTGTGGTCAGGTCAAGTTAATCAAGCGAGCGATTTATTTAAGGAGTTGACAAGAAAAGGATTTAAAACCTTTTGCAATTATTTAGATTTCCATCGCAACCGAATAGTTAACTACCGATACGATAAAGAAGAATCTTTAAGTTCGATCGGTTCTGGAACAGTGGAATCAACGATTAAACGAATTGGCTTCAGCGTGAAATTATCGGGAGGGCAGTGGAATATCGAGAGTGTTGCCTAATTCCTTTCTCGGCGCTGTGCTTATCTTAATGGTCAACTTTCCACTTGATGTATTTGCCAAACTGAGATGCACCCGTAATTAATTATCAGTCTTTCCCTATTTTTTAATCTCAAACCTCAAAAGGTATTACCTTTGTTTATTTTTGAGATAGCTCTTAACTTTTGTTATCGGTTCCCTCACCCACGGTTCCCATCGTTTGTATTGTGTCTTTACCTTCACAAGCCAATCGGCCTTATTTTTAATTAGGGACAGGTCGTCCTTAAACGGTGTCTGAGACAACATCTCCAGCCATAATTTATGAGGTTGGGGGCTGTCCCAAGGTTTCGGATGGGATATAAAGTGCATCACTCTAGTTGACATATCCTCGTCCGTATTGGGGTTGTTCCATATCTGCTCTAATAGCTTCCACCTTCCCCCTAAAACCGAATTTGATGTCCCTTGGTCGCAATCGCACCAAAGGTTGATCCGAGCGTTTTCGATCATTTTTTCAGACAGTTTTTCCTCCTCCCAAAGCTTCAGATTAAAAACTAAGAGACCTGCATTGAAATAAGGCTTTTTATCGGCCGGGTTGTTGGGATTTCCCCAAATATTGAGCGCTGCAGCTAGGGGCATTCCTTCAAAGTCTAAGTTCCACAGAGGATCTAAGCTGCCCAGAACTATCATGTCGCTGTCGAGCCAAATCAGTCTGTCTTTAGCCTTTGTGTATTTTTCCGGTTCCAATCTCGCGTAAGTCAGCTTAGAACCCGACAAAGACAGCAATCCCCCGTAATTCGGCTTAACTTCTTCCCATTCTATCTCGTATTTGCAGCACTTTTGCAATTTTTCCCTTTGCTGCGTATTAATACCTGTTGACACCACAGTAACCTTGACAGGCAACTTCGGATCTTCAGTAACATTGAGTTCTATGGATTTCAGCAGGGCTGCTATCCCCAAAATGTAATTGTGATCGCCAATAATGGATAAGTTCATTCCACAGATAGATGAAAGTTTCTATAAAATATACATAGCATGATTTTTTTTAAAATCAAGGCCTATCGCCAGTTGATAGGCCTTGTGCAGAAACCGAGTTTCTGCACAAGCCTTACAAATTAAGGTTCCCACGGCTCAAAGTGCCTTCCGCGCCCGACGTGGATGTAACAGGCGAATTCTTAAGCTTTTCGGTGACGGCGAATGAGGACGCTAATCACTGGTCCCGGCTTTGCACCCCGCTGCGGCGGACTCCAATCCCCGACAGAGGCAAATCCCAGTCGGTACAAGGTGTGGATGGTTTCTAACACGGCGGCGCGGGAACCGACGACCGTTATCGGCACGACTTCCTGTTCCGATACTGCTGAGGCGTCATTTGGACGATCCTCTTCGAGAGCTTCGCTAACGGAAAAGTTATCGTCAGGCACGAATTCCTGTGACATAATTATGGTCTCCTGGTTTTTGGTTTTCCAAGAAAACCCAAAAACCCAGCCGCCCCGCACGTTAACACAGAGCAGGGCGGCTACAGAGAATGTTAAAATTCTCAATTAGCCTCCATACTGCTTACTCAGTTTGGCGGTAGCTGTCTATTTCTGTTGGCGCAGCAATGGGCAGTGCAACTAGGTTTTTGAGCGACGTGGGCTGCTTCCTCTTTGAGGAAAGCAGCCTTATTTTCACACCGTAGCCACAGATGGGGGTCGCCGTCAATCGATTTTAGATTTTAGATTTTAGATTTGAGATTGAGATTTTCACCCTCGCCCGTCTCGCCCGTCTCCCCCTCTCCCACTCTCCCCCCTCCCCCGTCTCCTACTCTCCCACTCTCCCCCTCCCCCTCTGGCTCAACCCAACCTACTCGATGAGGAAATGGGGCGAGGAAGAGGTAAAATATGGAATCGTTCCAAAAGCTTAAAATCAAAAATCTAAAATACAGATATGCCTAGAACACCAAGCGAATATTCCGTGCACCTGCTGCTTGATGGCGGCCATCGCGAAGAAGTACGTTTCGCAACCCTGGCAGATTTTCAAAAGTGGTACAGCAGTACACTGGTGCCGAAACAAGATTCAAGAGAATTTCTTAACGTCCCGATCAAAAATATTCAAGGCGAATACATGGTAGTTCGGCCTACCAGCGTGATTGCAATTCGCGTAGAACCGATATTTACTTCTAGCGTCGAACGATACGATGAATAAAGAAAATTATCAATTGAGTAGGGAAGATTGGAAATTGAGCAAGATTTTTCGCTATCAGCTATTAGCGATCGCCTGTTGCGTTTTGGCGATCGCTTTTTCGGTGCCCGCCGTTGCAGTGGCGCCGCTGGAACCAATTAGTCTAAATCAATTGCAAGCTGGCGAGTCGGAGAATCTCGCCTTTGACGCTCAAATCTGGGGCGAAAATGGCAAACCGGGCGATCGCCAATTGCTGTTAAAGTCGATCGACAACAGCCTCCGCTATCTCGATACATCCGCCGCCGCCACTGCTTACAGCCGCTATCCAGTAGCAGAAGTTACGCGCGATCGAGTCCGCCGTTCCCTCGATCGATTCCGCCAATTAGTTGTCAGTTCCACAACCCCCGCACAGCTTCAGGAATCTGTCAAGCGCGAGTTTGTATTTTACAAATCCACGGGTAAAGACGGCAAAGGAACAGTAGCATTTACGGGTTATTTCGAGCCGACTTACCCAGCATCTCGCACGCCTAATTCCGAATACCGTTATCCCCTGTACCGGATGCCGCCAAACCTGGCATCTTGGCCGAAACCTCACCCGACAAGATTAGATTTGGAAGGCGCAAATGCTTTGCAGGGAAGCAAAGGATTGCTGCGAGGATTAGAATTAGTTTGGTTGCGCGATCGATTCCAAGCATTTCTCGTGCACGTCCAAGGTTCTGCAAGATTGCAGCTAACAGATGGCGGCGTCATGACAGTCGGTTTCGCCGGCAAAACCAGTCACAGTTATACAGGGGTCGGGCGAGAATTAGTTAAAGACGGAAAGTTTACTTTAGAAGAGTTAAATTTGCCGAAACTAACGGAATATTTCACCAAATTTCCCGCAGATATGGACAAGTATTTGCCGAAAAATCAAAGCTTTGTATTCTTCCGGGAAACCAACGGAGCACTGCCCACGGGCAGCATTGGAGTGCCAGTAACTGCCGAAAGGTCGATCGCCACCGATAAAGCCTTAATGCCCCCCGGCGCACTAGCATTAATTAGTACAAAACTCCCTTATCCGAATGCGGCGGGACAACTCGAACAAAATGCCGTGAATCGGTACGTTTTGGATCAGGATACTGGCGGTGCAATCAAAGGTGCGGGGAGAGTTGACGTATTTATGGGAACGGGGAATTTAGCGGGCGATAGGGCCGGTTATATCAACTCAACTGGAGAACTGTATTATCCGCTTTTAAAGTAGATTAATGATTGTTCGCTGTGCGTCGCAAGCCCGGACACGGCAGTGCCGGGTTCCTACAGATATCGCGGACAATCCATATGTAATCCTACTTTTGATAATTGCTATAAAATAGAAAATACCCCACCCTTTTAATCTCACAAATGCTAAACAAAATTTGGCAATTCTTCAAACGACTATTTCAGCGAATATTCGGATACCCAACCCCACCCACCCCGCCGCCGGCAAATACCGCCATCCGCCCCACCCTAACTGACGCGGAATACGAGTCGAAATTCATGGAAATCCTGGAAGGGGTGAATGTCGGTTGGAGTCGAGGGGATGTAGCGGGATTCTTAATCGCAAAACGCCTTAAAGATGGTGAATTGGCGGCTTGGTTGCGACGGTTTGGGAAAAGATTGTTAGAGGGCGAACATGATGACACCCCTGCTACGGATGCGGTGGCATCGCTTCAAGAATTGGCGCAGCGGCTGGTATTGTTAGGTAGGATTGGCAGCGGGGAATTGTCAGAGGTGGCGGGGGAAATTGGGCGGGAGATATTGACACGGTTTCCGCTGGCGGAGGTTGAGGATGATGCTGGGAAGGGGAGGGTAATTGAGGCGGTGTTTGTTGGGGATGGTTTGGGTTTTTCTGGGGAAGAAAACCGCAGCGGCGCTGAGGGTGCGGAGGAAGAATCTGAAGTTAATGCTGTAGAGGCGAAAGCCTGGTGCGAGAGAGGGAATCAGGAGTATAATTTAGGACGATTTTCCGAGGCGATCGCATCTTATAACCAGGCAATTGCTCTCAAACCAGACTACCGCGATGCTTTGCACAACCGAGACCTAGCGCAACGTAAGTTAGGAGAAATTGAATAGGTGAACTTGCTTCTATCCAGCCTTTGGGCTAGGTATGGCGATGGCTATGATAATATTAAGAATTAAGCGCAGTTTACCTCGCTAATTATCATACAGTTAAAAGAGGAATTTTAGGACTGAAGTCCTCACTACAAACTTAATTGGTAAGGTGCGCCATGGACACCCTACAATATGTTTATACTATTAAGATTAATCCCAAATCCTGGCATCCAAAACCCACCTCGCATGACACAAGTAATCGGCATCGACTTAGGCGGAACCGCAATTAAACTCGGCAGATTTAGCGAAGACGGCATTTGTCACCAATCCTTAACAGTCCCAACCCCTCAACCCGCAACGCCAGAAGCCGTTTTAGGCACAATGGCGGATGCTATTTTACAACTGAATCCGGTCGAAAATGCTGTAAGTGCGATCGGCATCGGCACTCCAGGCCCCGCAGACGCCCCCGGCCGCATAGCCAGAGTAGCAATTAACCTCAAAAACTGGCAAAATGTCCCCCTCGCTGACTGGTTGGAAGCTAAAACCGGACTGCCGACCATATTAGCAAATGATGCCAACTGTGCCGGATTGGGAGAAGCTTGGTTGGGCGCAGGAAGGCACTTTAAAGACCTAATCTTACTAACTTTAGGTACAGGAGTCGGCGGTGCAGTTATCCTAGACGGCAAACTATTTACAGGCCATCGAGGCGCGGCCGGAGAACTAGGATTGATTGCTATAAATCCAGACGGCCCCGAGTGCAACAGCGGCAATCGCGGTTCTTTAGAACAGTATGTTTCGGTGCAAGCAATTCGCCGAGAAACGGGTTTGGAACCGCTAGAATTAGCAAATCTAGCTAAGTCTGGAGATGCCAAAGCTTTAGAATTCTGGCAAAAATACGGGCGCTATCTCGGTATCGGTTTGGCAAGCATAATTTATATTTTGACGCCGGAAGCTATTATTATCGGCGGTGGAATTAGTGCAGGTGCAGAATTTTTCTTACCGCAGGTTCGAGAAGAAATTGAGCGGCGGGTACTGCCAAGTTCTCGCGAAGATTTGCAGTTATTGGTTGCTGAATTGGGCAATCAAGCAGGCATGGTAGGCGCCGCAAAATTAGCTTGGCAGCTTGCTAAATAGTTAAATTTTTAAAAGGCAGCGCATTTGACTGCGCTTTTTTCATACAGCAGATTCCACGTTTATGAAGTACACCCGTCAAGCGCAAGCTGTAGGGAAACGGCACTGCCGTGTCCTCTATCGAAAGCTATGTACATCACTTACCTAAAAAATGCTGTATCTAAACTTAGGTCGCCACCTCAGCACCTTACCACAAAAAAAATTAAAATGAATGTTAGGAGTTACTAAAAATAAAAATAGTCTCCCTTCATCCTTCATTGTTCATTTTTCTAACTACAGTCCTGGACGCACACATACCAAAGAAACCGGGTTTTTTACTAGTCTTCGAGTACGAACCAAGTTTTTTCGGAAAAAAACCCGGTTTCTGAGCCTCGGTGCGCCCAGGACTAAACTAATGACTAATGACTAATGACTAATGACTAATGACTAATGACTTCTTCATTCCAAAGATTGTCCAGTCGTATTTTTAATGTATTCCTGAATTTCGTGATAAGTTTCCGGGTTGCGTTGGCGGAGGATAATAATATTAGTTGCGCTGTCAGGCAAGAAAAAGCTTAGCCGGCCGTTCCCTTCGCAAGCAAATGAGCTAATTCGACTCATATCGATCGCAAATTCTTTGCGGTCATAATTAATTTTAATCCACCAGCCTCTAGAATTGCGATCTATGGTTTTTTTGATGTACTCGAGAACTTGGTTGTAAGCGTCATAATTGCCTTGGGGATTGAGGATAATCGGCTGACTGCTATTAGGCAGCCAAAAGGTGAGACGCTTGTTATCGAGTTCGCTAGAAAAAGCACTAATCGTGTCAAGGTCAATTATATATGTACTTTTCTCATAAGTAAATTTGCTCCAATAAGCCACAAAGCCTCCTCAAACCTGTGTTTCCTGGTATTTTAGGATAGTTTGACAACTTATAGCATTTGAGATTTGAGATTTGAGATTTTAGATTGGGCATGACTGATGACTATCGGGGTTTGGAACTTGCCTAAAGTTGCATTTTTTTTTTAACTGGTATCACCCTTGAAATCCCAGCTAAAAAGTTAAGTAAAAAAATCAGCATTTTTACCTTCTGCCTTCTGCCTTTTGCCTTTTGCCCTCGGGTACTAGCCCCCGTACCCCTATGCTAAAGCTAGGGGGTGAGGTTTTTCACTCGTTGAGAATGCTGCCCGATATCTAGTCGGGTAAGTGCGGCCCGAATCAAATCGGATTGTTGGGTTGGGCGGGGGAGAGTACGATCGATTATCTGCCCGATTTGAATATTGTGTACTCTCACCCGCCCCTACAGACATCTAATATATCAGAACTAATCGATCGGACATAATATTAGATCAGTTTCCTGCAAGTTTCCCGGCCACCAAGTCGCGACCCTCAGATTCTAAAAAATCTTGCTTTCCCTGGATGCTCGCCGCCTGGATAAACCCCTGAAACAAGGGGTGGGGGGTGCTAGGTCGAGATTGGAATTCGGGGTGAAATTGACTGGCTATGAAAAATGGATGGTTGGGCAATTCGATCATTTCTACCAATCGGCCGTCGGGAGATGTCCCGGAGACTGCATAACCTGATTCTAAGAAAAGATTGCGGTAGGCGTTGTTAAATTCGTACCGGTGGCGGTGTCGCTCGTAAATCACTTCTTTCTGATAAAGTTTGAAAGCGAGGGTGTCTGGGTTGACACGGCACGGATACAAACCCAGTCGCATTGTACCGCCCAAATCGACTACATCTTGCTGTTCTGGCAATAAATTAATTACCGGATTTGTGGTATCTGGGTCAAATTCAGCGCTGTTAGCATCCGCTAGTTGGGCGGTGTGGCGCGCCCATTCAATGACAGCACACTGCATCCCCAAACACAATCCCAAAAAGGGTATTTTATGGTGTTTGGCATATTCGATGGCTGCTATTTTGCCGTCAACTCCCCGAATCCCAAAACCCCCGGGTACAAGAATGCCGTTGATATTTTTGAGATAATTTTCGAGGTTTCCCGATTCTAAATCTTCTGAGTTAATCCAGTGCAAATTGAGGTCGCCGCCGATAGAGATTGCTGCGTGCCGCAAAGCTTCGACCACCGAAAGATAAGCATCGTTCAACCGCACGTATTTGCCCACCAAAGCAATATCAATCTTGTGGTTGGGACTGTAAAGCCGCTTGACTAAGGTTTGCCACTGAGTCAAATCGGGTTGCCGCTGTTCGAGTTGCAGCAAATTGATGCTTTGTTCCGCTAAACCTTCCTGTTCCATCATCAGCGGCACTTCGTAGATACTTTTAGCATCTTGAGCGGTGATGACACATTCTTCGGGTACGTTGCAGAATTCCGACAATTTTTGTTTCATGCCAAAAGACAGCGGACGATCGCACCGACAGACTAAAATATCTGGTTGAATGCCGATCGACCGCAATTCCTTCACTGAATGCTGAGTCGGTTTAGTTTTCATCTCCCCAGCCGCCGGAATCCAAGGTATCAGCGTCACGTGCATATACACAACATTTTGCCGCCCGACATCCTTGCGAAACTGGCGAATTGCCTCCAAAAACGGCAAAGATTCAATATCTCCCACCGTTCCGCCGATTTCCGTAATTACCACATCGGGATTAGTATTTTTTGCTACTCGGTGAATTCGCTCTTTAATCTCGTTAGTGATGTGCGGAATCACCTGCACCGTGCTGCCCTGATACTCGCCGCGGCGTTCTTTGTTGATCACCGCTTGATAAATGGAACCCGTGGTGACGCTGTTGAGGCGAGACATGGAAGTATCGGTAAAACGCTCGTAGTGTCCCAAATCCAGGTCTGTTTCGGCACCGTCTTGCGTCACGAAGACTTCTCCGTGCTGAAACGGGCTGAGAGTGCCGGGGTCAACGTTAATATAGGGGTCTAGCTTCAAAATCGAGACCGAATAATCCCGCGACTTCAATAGGCGACCCAAGGAAGCAGCGACAATTCCCTTGCCGATACTGGAAACCACGCCGCCGGTCACAAACACAAATTTGCTCATAGGATTTTCGACTTTAGATGCTTCAATGTCAGGTCAGACTCAAATGTGACATAGGTAATCCAGAAGGGCAACCACGGGGGATTGCCCCTACACCCATTTGGCCTATCATTGACGATTGTTATGTGCTTGCAACCAAGTTGTCAAATCTGACACACTGGCAAAGTCTAATAGTGCCTCTCCTAGATTCTCTAATTGCTGAGCGGATAACTGACGGATGCGAGTTTGAATCTCCGGCGACAAGGGGCCGACACGGCGCTCCAACAGCCGCACCACTAACTCCAACTTTCCTTGTTCGATGCCTTGTCTGATTCCTTGTTCTATCCCGATTCTGGTAGCTTTGGTAATTGCACCGCGCTGGTCTTGAATAAAAATTTCTCGCCTTTCTAAATCGTCCAATTCACCCGGATCGAGATTTGCTTCATTGGCAATTGTAAAAGCTTTGCGGAGTTCCGGTACATTTCCCAACTCTTCCGGCACAGACCTTAACGTCCGAGCGGTTTTCATGAAATATATCCACTTATCAGTCAGAGTCTCTAATTCTGGTAAAGTTTTGTTAAATTTGGGCAATTCAACAAACACAAATTCTAATTCGTCCGCCAAATAATCGACCAAGTTGTTTTTTTCTTTGATACAAAACCGCGAAATTACTGTTTCCAGATGCTCAAACATTTGAAAATCTGTAATCGTCAAGGCAATCACGGGATTTAAGAGGTTGTAGTTTTCGCCGCTTTTCAATTGCACTGAGTAAGCTTTGGTAGCATTGTATAATATCCGCTTTTCAAATGATTCTACATTCAACACCTGCATTTCAATGATTACAGTTTTGCTGCCACTAATTTTAGCTTTGACATCCAAGTAAGTATCTTTGACTCCTTTGATTTTGGGAGCTAAATAAGGGTCAATAATTTCTAAATCTTCGATAACAGGCTGTGCTTCGTAGAGAAGGGCATTCAAGAAACTAATCAAAATGTCTTTGCTGTCAGCAGAGCCGAATATTTTTTTAAAGGCAAAGTCGGTTTTGGGGTTAATAAAATTCATGGCTTTTTCAATTTATTAGAAGTTGAGAGGTTGAGGTTAGAGTTATTTAATTATTTAACTATCATACAATCTTCTAGGTTTGGTTTGCGGACGATCGCCCCAACCGACCTCACCCCAATACGGATGCAAGCCGACAGCAATCGCCCGCTCGCAATCATGGCTTAGACAAAAGTTCCAGCCCCCCATCTCAAATCTCAAATCTCAAATCTCAAATCGACAGTTCCAGAGTCCCCCATGAGCCCGCAACGGCTAGTCAATCTAAAATCTAAAAGCTAAAATCTAAAAGCTAAAATCTAAAATCGACTCAGCCCGCAACGGCTATAGCAATCCTTGCAGGAGTTGTAAATTTTTTACCCCACCCCAGCCCTCCCCGCGAGTTCGGTCCGGGAGTAAGAAATTCACAAATGATTTAGCATGGCTATAGTTAATCTAAAATCTAAAATCTAAAATCTAAAATCTAAAATCGACCCTAGGCGCTCTGTCATTTTTCCCAAAAAGCTAACTCAGGAACGTTTCGCCAACGGTAAAGTCATGGTAGAAAAAGCACCTGAAGTCTGCTAAAAAAACAGCTATGAAGTTTGTCTGCGTTCTATCCCCCCAACGGTTGCTTTCTGCTGGTATCGCATTGCTCGCTGCGATCGAGTGTGGCGCCTGGCTGGCTCCAAATGCGGCGCAGGCAAAAGCTCCTGGGGAAAATTATTCGTCTCTGTCGCCAAAAATCCTCGCTAGTAACGATGTTAAGTGCAATGGGGCGCGATCGCCACAAAATCGGTGTCCAGTCGGCGGTTTGTTCGTCAAAACTCAAAATACGGCCCGAGAACAAGTCTTTCCTCTCAAGCAGACTGAAGTTAAAGCCAAAATTGCTGGCAATATCTCCCGCGTCGAAGTTGTTCAGAAGTTTGAAAATCCTTTTCCGGAATCTTTAGAAGCTGTTTATGTATTTCCTTTGCCCGACGAAGCGGCGGTGGATGATATGGAAATTAAAATAGGCGAGCGCACTATTAAAGCTGATATCAAACTCCGGGAGGAAGCTTTGGAAATTTACGAACAAGCCAGACAGCAAGGCCGGAGTGCGGGTTTGTTGGAACAAGAACGATCCAATATTTTTACTCAGTCTCTGGCGAATATCAAACCGGGAGAAAAAATTGAAGTTACGATTCGCTACACCGAAAGTCTCAAGTTTGCCGGTGGCGATTACGAATTTGTGTTTCCAATGGTGGTTGGGCCGCGCTATATTTCGGGAAATCTGACCTCCCCCAATTCAAGGGGGGGCGATAGTTCTGAGCCGAGGGAGGCCATCGAGGGCAACTCCTTAGCAAGGGGGGAGCAGGGGGGGGTTAATACCGATGCCGATCGCATTAACCCGCCTGTTTTGCCTCCAGGAACGATCTCGGGTCACAATATCGCTGTTTCGGTAGAAATAGATGCCGGAGTGGCGATCGGCGATGTCCGCTCTACTTCCCATCAAATTACAACTGACCGCAGCGGCAATATTGTGCGAGTCCAATTAGCTAACTCTGACACAATTCCCAATAAAGATTTAATTCTGCGCTATCGAGTGGCGGGCGAAAATACTCGGGCAACTATTTTGACTCAATCCGACAAGCGGGGCGGTCATTTTGCTACTTATCTGATTCCCGCATTAAATTACAAAACCAATCAAATTGTACCTAAAGATGTCGTGTTTCTGATGGATACTTCCGGCTCTCAGCAGGGCGAACCGCTGGCAAAATCTCAGGAGTTGATGCGCCGCTTCATTCAAGGGCTCAATCCCAACGATACTTTTACTATTATTGATTTTGCCAACACTGCCCAAGCGCTTTCAAGAACTCCTTTAGCGAATACGGCAGAAAATCGACAAAGGGCAATTAATTATATCGACAAGTTACAGGCTAACGGTGGCACTGAACTGCTTAACGGCATTCAAGCAGTGATGAATTTTCCGGCAGCGGCAAGGGGAAGGCTGCGGAGTACGGTACTAATTACTGACGGTTACATTGGTAATGAAAATGAAGTGCTGGCTCTAGTTCAGCGGAGTCTAAAACCGGGCAATCGACTTTATAGTTTTGGTGTCGGCAGTTCGGTGAATCGGTTTTTGCTCAACCGTTTGGCAGAAGTGGGAAGAGGCACGTCTCAAGTAATTCGTCAAGATGAACCGTCGGCATCTGCGGTAGAAAAGTTTTTTACTCAAATTAATAGTCCGGTATTGACGAATATTCAAATTAGTTGGGAAGGAATGGGGGAAAAACCGGAGATTTATCCGATCGCTGCGCCGGATTTGTTTGCGAGTGAGCCGCTGGTTTTGTTTGGCAAAAAGACCGATCGAGCCCCCGGTCAACTTCGCATCCGCGGCACTCTTGCCGGCGGCACAGCTTACGAGCAGATTTTACCTGTCAATTTTGCTCAATCCGGCGGCGGGCGGCAGCGGGAATCAACTTCAGTCTCCGCAACCGCTACGGATTTTGGCAATCCGGCGGTAGCTCAACTTTGGGGTCGATCGCGCATTAAAGATTTAATGAATCAAATGTTTGGTGGCGAGACTAAATCTCTGGTGGAAGCTGTGACTAATACTGCTCTGACTTATCGCTTGCTGTCGGAATACACGGCTTTTGTGGCTGTGAGCGAAGAAGTGCGAGTCGAACCGGATGGATCTCGCCGGATCGTGCAAGTGCCTGTAGAATTGCCGCAGGGTGTCAGCTATGAAGGTATTTTCTCCTCGACCGGGGGCGAGGGAACTAGGGGCGGCACTCACAGCCTTACCTCGAGTCGCGGCCCGGCACCGGTGCCAGCTTCTGCTGGGGTGCGGCAGGCAGGTTACAGTCCGTTGCCACTCCAGAAGCCTTTGGTTCCTCGCTTGCAAGTAGTTAGCGCCGAAGGGTTGGATGCCGGGGCGATCGCCGCTTTGAGTCAATACCTGCAATCTGTTAATCTCCCGACAGGGGTTAGTGGCGAGGCGCTGTGGGAGTTGTCGGTACAAGACGGCCGCGTTGCCCGAGTGGCGATCGACACTCAAACCTCGACGCTGCAAGCAACAGACGCCGTAGAGACTCTCAAGAAGGCCTTGAGTTCCTGGCAACCTCCCGCAGGATTCAAGGGCACGCTGCGCCTGAAGTTGCTAATTATTGTCGATCGTTAAGGAATGACTATCTATGTCAAAAAACATTAACTTTTAATTCAAAAATACCGAAAGCGCGATCGCTACCCTGAGGAAGATATAAAATCTTTATTAAGAGATGGCCTTTAAACAGAAAGTGATGTTAATGGGATTTCTACCGTTTGAGGCAAACGCTGAAACAGTCTAATTTCTAAAACAGTCTAATTTCTGAAAAAACCTTAATAGTAAAGATTTCTCGATCGACACCCCCCAATCAGAAAAGGTATCACGCCCTATGGAAGTTAGCGAACTGCTCAACAATTACGAAAAAGGACAAAGAGACTTTACTGGAGCCGACCTCAGCGGGGCCAACCTCAGCGGAGCAATCTTAATTGGAGTCAACCTTTCGCGAGCTAATCTTTCCGGGGCGAACCTCAGCAGAGCGTTTCTCACCAAAGCAACACTCAAAGGCGCACAGATGCAAAGAACAAATCTGAGTTTTGCCAAAATGGGCGAAGCCAAACTCCCCGGCGCAGATTTGACAAAAGCTAATTTGAGCGGGGCTTTTTTGGTAAAAGCAAAATTGCCGAGAGTAAAGTTAAGCGGCGCAACTTTAACCGGCGCCAACCTGCGCGGTGCTGTGTTGTGGAATGCCAATTTGTGCAGCGCCGACTTGCAATTAGTTAACTTGCTGGGCGCGAATCTGACGGGAGCTAATTTTAAGTGGGCAAACCTTTACGGTGCAAAGCTCAATTGTGCAAAACTTTTTGGAGCTCAATTAACCGGAGTCAGTCTGCGGCGAGCGCAGTTGACAGGGGTGAATCTCTGCGGTGCAGATTTGAGCGGCGTCAATGTGAGCGAAGCTAAACTAATGGGAGCGAATTTGGAAGGCTCGAATTTGGCGGGGGCGAATTTCAGCGCGGCTCAGTTGCGGGAGGTGAAGTTAGCGGGAGCAAACTTAACCGGGGCTAAGTTGAGGGGAAGTTGTTTGAGAGGGGCAAATCTGAATTGGACTAAGCTGTGTCAAGCTGATTTGATGTCAGCAGATTTGAGCGAGGCGACGTTAATAGGAGCTAATTTAGATAATGCTTTGTTGGCGGGAGCTATTTTGCCGGAATCTACTAGGCGCTACTTTTCCTTAGCTCGGCCCGGCCAAGTCAATTCTTGGGAAGTTAAGGAGATTTAAAATGGGTAATGGCGAATGGGGAATGGGAAATTTTTGGCGATTAAATCGGGTAACTACGGAATTATAGGCGAGTGCCAGCGTCGCGATCGCACTGCTTTAAAATCAATGGACGCACTCGCACACAAAGAAACCGGGTTTTTTTACCGAGATTTAGGGCTTGAACCAAGTATTTTGCTAAAAAAACCCGGTTTCTCGGCATCGGTGCGTAAGTCCTAAAATTATTAAAAGTGGCAGATATCCCCGCCGGACTTAGCCTGGGCCGTTTCCCTACAAGTGACTAATCTCAAGGTTTTCTGTTGAAGTCAATTATTTAATCTCCAATCTAAAATCGTTATGACTGTTAATTTTGGGGTGGTGCTGGTAACTGCTGCATCGGAGGCGGAGGCGGTGAATCTCGCTAAATCTCTAGTTGAACACAAGCTGGCTGCTTGTGTGAGTTTGTCGCCAATTCGCTCTATTTATACTTGGCAAGGCGAGATTCAGGCCGAGTCAGAGTAGCAGTTGCTGATTAAAACTGATTTGGCTAAATTTGAGGCTTTAAAAACAAAAGTTCAGGAACTCCATTCCTATGAAGTTCCCGAAATTATTGCTATTCCTATTATCGCTGGCAGGGATGCTTATCGGAATTGCCTGGGACAATCTTTAAGTTTGTAGTCAAGACTTTAGTCCTAAATTATCCACGCTCATAGGGACCCAAGTCCCTACTACAAATGGTCAGAAACCTAGGAATTATGACTGGTAGGGCCGATGACGCCGATTTTGTGGCGAAAACTTAGTTCGCCGCCGTACCAGCCTGTAATGCCCAGCAAGGTGGCCACGACGACCGAAATTGCTAAACCTGTATAGACGATCGGCTCAGCCGGATTTCCTTGTCGCAACACCAGGTTAATCAGGGAAAGTACCATAACCGCCACATTCCCGCCCATGTGCAACCAACCGGCACTGCGCTCGCGCACTCTTTTAACTTTGAAAAACTCTGAAAAGCCCGTGATTGCGGCCAAAATCCCCGCAGCAAAACCGACACCGATCAGCCAAACCGAAGCTCTCGCCCAAAACGGATCCCTTGTCAGCCAATAACCGATGTCTGTGCCGGCGGCTCCTACTAAAAAGGCGATCGGAAACAGTACGATCGCGGGGTGGAGCGGATGGCCTGCAATTGCAACTGAACTCGTAATGCCGGCGTCGCGATACTCTGTATCGTGACTTTCGAGTATCGGCGGAAGATTGGGATAGGGCGTACTATTTCTGGGATTTGTTTCCATGATTTCTACCGATAACTTTTGTACAACAAAGCCGTTTTTATTGGATTGAACTTAATCCCAAATCCGCTCGCCATTTTCGTCAACCCGGGCCTGCCGAATTACGTCAGAAATTTTGTCGGCGTCTTTGACGTGGTGCAGGGCTTTCTTTTCCCCATCGGGTTCTTCTACCATCACATAAGTTGGAACTGTAACAACATCTCCCGTGATGTCTGGCACGTGGTCTACCGCCAGTTGCTGGGCTTTTTCGTCGAGGGTTTGCGGTTCGTCGGCAATGCGATCGCCCGGATTAACAGTGCGCTCCATATCTTTGCCTGGTTTGTCGATACTCATAAAAACCTCTCTGGTATTTCTAATTTTTTGCTGGCTCTAATTCCTACTATTGAACGAAAAATCTCCCTGCACCAACATCTCCCGAGGGGTGGAAGTTTCAGTTAGGGCGATCGCAGGCACCCTCTTCCTGTAGGTAGAGGCTTTTCGGCTGGTTCCGAAAAAACCTAAGCTAAAATCTAAGCATAATATTTTCCTTCCCTTTGAGTTGCCCATGAAAAGTTACGATTGGATTGTTGTCGGCGGCGGCATTACGGGTGCGTCACTGGGTTACGAACTGGCAAAAAAAGGTTTTGCGGTGCTGCTTTTGGAACGAGATGCTACCCTGCAAAATGCTACTCGTTTTAGTTACGGCGGCTTGGCTTATTGGTCGGGCACGACTGATTTAACTCGTCTATTGTGTCGGGAAGGTATCGAACGCCACCGCAATTTATCGGCCCAATTAGATGCTGATACTGAGTTTCGCGAGTTGGATTTGTTGCTAACAATTGATGCGGGTTCCGATGCCGAAAAAGCGGCGGCTAATTACGCGCATTTTGCGATCGCTCCGCAGCTTTTGAGTGTTGCAGAAGCTGGCGAGTTGGAACCTTTGCTGAATAAAAGCGCGATCGCCGGAGCTCTGACTGTGCGTCACGGTCACATTTCGCCGACATCCACAAATAAAGCTTATTGTCAAGGGTTTCTGCGGTTGGGAGGAACGATAGAATTTGCGGAAGTAATTGGGTTTATAGAAGAGGGAAATCGGATTTCGGGAGTCAAGACTGCCCAGGGAATTTATCGTTGTGAAAATGCTGTTGTTTGTGCTGGAGGTTGGAGTCGGAGTTTGCTGAAGCTGGCTGGTGTTTCTGTGGGAGTTTATTTTACTCGCGCGGAAATTTTGGCAACTCCACCTGTGGATTTGAAACTCAGGACTTTGGTAATGCCTGCGCTATTAAAACGTTTTGAATTGGAAGCTGAATCGAGTAGGATTGAGGTGGATTTTCTTTGGGATGAACCGGGTAAAGAGTTGCTGTCGCCGATTTTAGATTCGGGTGCCATTCAATTTAAGGATGGGAGTTTGCGGATCGGGCAATTGTCTCGCACTTTGAGCGATTTGAATGCTAAAGTCGAGCGCGAAACCAGCGAAAAAGCAATTCGTGCAGGAATCGGCAAGGTTTTGCCTGCTTTGGCTGATTTACCTGCAACTTGGCACGATTGTATTGTGGCCTTTAGCGCTGATAAGTTGCCCGTAGTGGGGCCCATTGGCTCTCGCCCTGGATTGTACGTTTTTTCAGGTCTCAGCAATCCTTTGGCTATTGTACCTGCTGTGGCTGAGCGATTTGCAAATTGGGCGACGGGAGAAAAAGATTGGGCGATCGAGCTTTTGTCTCCAGATCGATTATCGCAGAAGGAAGAAGGAAGAAGGAAGAAGGAAGAAGGAAAGATGATTACAGACTACTGACTAATGACTAATTGCTAAAAAAGGCAGCGTGACAATAAATGTAGTACCTTTGCCGATCGCACTTTCCACACTTATTGTACCGCCGTGCAGGTCAACTATCTGTTTGACAATGCAGAGTCCCAAACCCGAGCCTTTAATCTTGCCTACATTAGCACCCCGTTCAAACTGCTGAAATAGTTTTTCTCGATCTTCCGCTGTGATTCCAATTCCCTCATCACGAACGCAAAAAATTATTTGCTGGTTTTCGCAGCTTAATTCTAAACTGACATTGCCGCCGTTTGGAGAATATTTAATAGCATTTGAAAGCAAATTAGTCAGAAGGTGGTGCAAGAGTTTTGCATCGAGATTAGCGTACACCGGATCTGTGTTAGTGCGGAAAGTTATGACGTGTTTGTCGGTGACGAGAGGTTGCAGTTCTTCTAAAATAGAGGTGCATAAATTCGTCGCATTAATCCGATTTAAATCCAAGGAAATTTTTCCGTTTTCTGCTTTGCTAAGCATTAAAATATCCTCCAGCAATCCACTCATATTGCTGACAGCTTTTTTAATGCGGGCGACATTTTTATTAGTTACTGAAACCCTCTGCAATTCGCTATCTTCTAGCATTTCAGCCGATAGCTGTATAGTAGTTAAAGGAGTGTTTAAATCGTGGTATGCCATTGAAAAGAATCGCGAGCGGTTTTCGCTTTTCGCTGATGCTAGGGCAATTAGTTTTTGCATTTTTACTGCTTCTTGATGTTTGCTCAGCGCTATCTTGATGGTGGCGTGCAGTTCTCTTTGTTTAAACGGTTTGAGGAGGTAGCCGTAAGAACCAGTATTTTCCGCTCGCTGCAAAGTTTCGTCGTCGGCATAGGCAGTTGTATAGATAATTGGGATATCGAATTCTTGATTAATTATTACTGCTGTTTCTATGCCGTCCATGTCGCCTTTGATGACTATATCCATTAAAATTACATCGGGTTTCATTTCGCCTGCGCGCTGGATAGCATCGGCTCCGCAAGAAACGATGCCCACGATTTGATATCCCAAACTTTCTAATTTGTGGGATAAATTTTTAGCAATTAATAGTTCGTCTTCTACAATCAAAATATTAATTGCTTTGGCGGCAAAATTCATAAGTTTAAAACCTTTGAGCGTAGCTTAACTCGTTCAATTTCAAGTGAAAGACCGTCCCGGTTTGTCTTGACAGTTCGATGGTTCCTTCTAACTGGTCGGTTAAAGTGCAGACAACTTGAAATCCCATCGAGTTAGTTTTCCGAAAATCTAAGTTTTGAGGAAAGCCAATGCCGTTGTCCTTAATGAAGAGGTGGATTTCCCGATCGCCAGTTTGATAGCATTCTACACTAACTGTACCAGTCCTGCCATCAGGAAAAGCGTGTTTGAGGGTATTTGAAACCAATTCATTGGCAATTAAACCGCAGGGAGTCGCAGTTTCAAGGTTCAGGTAAATTGGTTCAGTTAATACCTGTAACTGAATGCGGTTGTCGCTAATATTGTAAGAGTGAAACAAGTTACTTACCAAATCTTCGAGATATTCGCCAAAATTAATTTGCGCCAGGTTAATCGAGCGGTACAGTTTCTCGTGAATCAGACCCATAGAGTAAAGGCGATTCTGACTTTCTTCAAACATTTTGGCTAATTGGGGGTCGGCAACTGTGTGAGATTGCAATTCTAACAGACTGGCAACTACGCAGAGGTTGTTTTTGACGCGGTGGTGAATTTCTTTGAGCAAAATTTCTTTTTCTTTGAGGGAGTTTTTCAAATTTGCTTCCGCTTGTTTGCGTTCGCTCAGTTCAGCTTGCAGTTGCTGGTAGAGTAGAGATTGCTGAATGGCGATCGCTAATTGATTCACCAACTGCTGAAATAAATTGATTTCCCATTCTAGCCACTCACGAGGGCTCTCGCATTGGTGGGCCATCAGCAATCCCCAAAGTTGGCTGTGCTGAATAATCGGCACAACTAACTTGGCCCTAACTTGAATTTGTTTCATAAACTCCACCACACAAGGTGTAAGGGAGGGGTCATCTAGTTCGGATATCGCACAAATTCGCCCTTGCAAATAAAGCTGATAACTTTGGGGCGGAAAAACCTCTTCGCCAAAACATCTATCCACGAGTTGGCTGCATCCTTCTGCCGCGGCTTCAGCAATGACTCGCCCACCGTTTTTGGGTAAAAGTTGATAAACCAAAACTCGATCGGCTAACAATACTTGCTGGAGTTCGGCAACCGTGGTGTTGAGAATTTCCTCTAATTGCAAAGACTGGCGGACGCGGCGGGCGATCGCCTCCACGAGGCGTTCTCGCTCGCACTGCTGCTGCAGGGCGATTTCGGCGTATTTAGAATTGCTGATATCGGCGGCGTAACCAATAATTTCGATCGGAAGGCCCCTGCTGTCAACCAATAGTTTCAGTTCTGTCCGCAGCCAGCGGTAAAGTCCGTCTCGGTGCAGAAAGCGGTACTCGCAAATGCAATTTTTGCCCTCGGACAAATCAGAAACGTTTACTATAAATTGTGGCAGATCTTCAGGGTGAATCCGGCTCTGCCAAAAGTTAGAATCAGCTAACATTTCTTGGGGTTCGTAGCCAACAATTGCCTTAACGTTGTCGCTAATGTAAGTAGTACAAAAATCTCCCGTAGGTGCGGCAGTAAAAATAACCGCCGGATTAGAAGCCAGTAAAAATTGCAGGCGTTCTTTTAACTGCTGCAATTCCATTTCTGCCCGCTTGCGATAGCTGATATCTTCGATCGCCGCCATGCTGTAGAGAGGAATTCCCTCGCGGTCGCGGATCAGCGTCACCGTCAAGTTAGCCCACATCAGCTCGCCATTCTTCTTAATCAAGCGTTTTTCCATTTGGAAGCGAGAAATATTGCCCTCTACAAGCTGCTTGACTTGCTCCACATCTGCTTGTACATCTTCTGGATGCGTGAGTTCAGTAAAAGTCATCGTCGCCAACTCCGCATCGCTGTAGCCCAACATCTGGCGGTGAGCTTCATTCACCTCGATCGTGCGGTAGTCGCGCACGCTTGTCAAACCGATCGCGATCGGAGCATCGTCAAATAAGTTGCGAAACTTTTCCTCGCTCCGAAGCAGTGCAGCTTCTGCGTGTTTGCGAGCGGTAATGTCTCGGGCGACCCACATCACCCGATCGAGGTCCAGGGGCGAAATACTGGCATCAAACCAGAATAACTTGCAGCCAATTTCCATCATGTATTCAACTCTGTGGGTTTGCCGGGATGCCAATGTTTGGCGAATGTGGCCCAGGGCAAAATTAGCTTCCGCTTCTGGGAAGATTTCGGCGAGGGTTTTGCCCAGCACTTCAGGAGCAGGTTTGTACAGCAGTTCGGGAGCAGTGGGGGCAATTTTGAGGTAGCGGCCCCCTGCGTCGAAAACCAGCACGATATCCGTCATGGCATTAAACAGCGCCAGCAGTTCGGCTTCGGAGTTTTGGAGCTTTTCTTCGGTCAATTTGCGCTCGGTAATGTCGGTGTCAGTCCCACTCAGCCGGCAAGCCTTGCCGTCGGGCGATCGGATCGCGCTGCCGCGGGCAAGTATCCAGCAGGTACTGCCGTCTTTGCGCAGCATCCGGTGTTCAACTTCATAACTTTCTGTCACACCCTCTAGATAAGCATTTACTGCTTCCCAGACGGCAACTCGATCGTCGGGATGAACGTGAGACGCCCAATTTTCCATGCGGTTGGGAATCTCTGGATCCTGATAGCCCAACAAAGCTTTCAAAGACGGAGCAATATAGATTTCGTCGGTTTCCAAATTCCAGTCCCAAACCCCCACTTTGCCCGCCGATACTGCCAGTTCGTACCATTGTGTCCGCTGCTGGACTCTCCGTTCTAATTCTGCATTGAGCTGCCGCAAAGCGATTTCTGCTTGTTTGAGCTGCGTTACATCCCGACCCTCCGCTTGATACTCGACGATTTGTCCGCTCTCGTCGAATATAGCGCGATCGATCCACTGCTGCCAGCCAATTTCCCCGCTCGGCAAAATTACTCGGTATTCGCCAGTAAAAATAGGCTTGTCGGGAGACGCAGAAGTATATTGATCTTGAAAAATTTCTCGATCGGGTTCTGGGCTCGGCAGCATAAAGCTATTGCCGAGCAAGTCTTCTGGTTGCACGCCGAAATAGCGGCAGTAAGCTTGATTGACAAAAGTGATTTTACCGTCGGGGAGGTAGCGGCAAATCAGTTCGCTTTGGTCTTCCACAATTGCCCGGTAGCGCGCCTCGCTCTGCCGCAGGGCATTTTCGGCATTTTTGCGATCGCTGACTCGTTTTTCTAGTTCACAATTGCCGTCTAACAATTCGCATTGTTCCTGGAGTTTTCCCGCTTCTTGCTGCAGTGCCTCTATCAAGCTATACATTGCTGGGCGAATCCTTTTTTCGCTAACTAAACCTACGACCTGACCCCGTTTATCCACAATTGGCAAGCAATCGATCGAGTGTTGAGAAAATAGCTTAAATGCGGTAAAAATATCTGTAAATTCTGATTCTTTTAAGACAATTAAATTCCGCGTCATTGCGTCGGCAACTTTCATGCCTTGCCATCCGGATTCGGTGGCCCAGTTCAGCACATCTTCCGGGCTTAGCAGTCCCACTAGCTGATTTTCATCGACAACTAAGACGCAACTAATCGATGTTTTTACCGTTTCGTTTGAGTGATGGGGTGAATTAGGCAGCGGACAAGGGTCGATCGCCCCACGCATTAGGGCGATCGCATCGCCGAGGCAAGCCGAGGGCGCAACCGTCACAGGGTGGCGATCGACAGCTTTTAAGGGCGATAGTAAATTTGCCGACAAATTAGCAAGTTCCATCAGTCTTGGCGAAAAAGTATGGCAAATTTACTTTAGCAACACTTTTAGCCCTCAGCCAGATGACTGATGACTGCTGACAAGCGAATTTCAAAGGTGGTACAAGCCCCGGGATTTATCCGTGGAATCAATCCCTTTTCGAAAATCGAAAATCCTCAACCCCCCCCATTTATCCGTGGGGTCAATCGAAAATCGAAAATCTAAAATCTAAAATCTAAAATCTAAAATCGAAAATCCTCAACCCCCCCCATTTATCCGTGGGGTCAATCGAAAATCGAAAATCGAAAATCTAAAATCGATTGACTGACGATCGGTCTTATTTTTTACCCATGAGCAGATAAGTTTTCATTTTCCCTTTACCTTTAACTTCAATAATTCCCCGCTCCTGAAACAAATATTTATTTTCCAACAATTTATAAGTAGTTTCGCTGGCTTGAATCCGCCAAGGCAAACCGTGAGATTCCATGCGGGAAGCAATATTTACTGTGTCGCCCCACAAATCGTAAATAAACTTTTTTATGCCAATTACTCCGGCAACAACCGGGCCGCTGTGAATCCCGATGCGGATGCTATAATATTTATTATGGCTAGCATTAAATCTGGCTATTTCTGCTTGCATATCTAGCGCCATTTGGGCGATCGCCTCTGCGTGGTCTGCCCTGGGTTCAGGCAGCCCTCCAACCGCCATGTATGCGTCACCGATAGTCTTGATTTTCTCTAAGCCGTGCCGTTCGCACAAAAGGTCGAATCCTGAAAAAATCAGATTCATGATCTCCACGAGGTCGATCGGATTCATGACAGCAGACAAAGCAGTAAACCCCACAATGTCGGCGAACAAAACAGTCACGTCCGGAAAGTATTCGGCAATAGTAGTTTCGTTTTGTTTGAGCCGTTGTGCTATTGCCTTAGGCAAGATATTTAACAGCAGCTTTTCAGATTTTTCTTGCTCTTCCCGCAGGGCATCTTCTGCTTGCTTGCGTTCCGTAATATCGTGGTAACTCCAGACTCTGCCGATAATTTGCTCTCCAAGCCGCTGCGGTTCCGAATAGCGTTCAAAAAATCGGCCGTCTTGAAATTCCAACAAATCGTAACTTTCGGCTTCTGGCTGCTCGTAAAGCGATTCAATTCTCTCTTGGAATGCTTGGGGGTCTTTGAGTTGCTTCAGAACAAAAGCGTTCATTCTGGTCTCGTCTCGCAGTGCCATCACTTCGTTAGGTATACCCCACATTTCCACAAATTCTCGATTGAAAGTGACTATTTTTCCGCTTCTGTCAGTAGCTAAAATACCGTCAGCAGTAGAATCAAAGGTTGCTTGCAGCAGGGACACAGATTTTGCCAGGGCATCTTCCGCCATTTTTCGAGCAGTAATGTCTCGCAAGATAGCACGAATCGCTACTAGCGAACCTGCCGCAAACTTACAGCTTATGCTGCCTTCCAGCCAAATTTGTTCGTAATGTTTAGTGATAAATATTGCTTGAATATAGTCGGGATACAATGTCTTTTCATTTACGGTTTTTTGGGTAATAGCTTGAGACAATATATTCAGAAACTCTCGGGAACTGTTCGGATGAATGATATCAAAAACACTCATTTGAGCAATTTCTGCTTCGCTGTAGCCCAGAGTTTCCCGCCAAGCCCGATTTACATACAAAAAATGACCGTCCGCTCCAATACTTTGAATTAAGTCAGTAGCATTTTCAAATAAGTCTCGCAGTTGTTCTTCGCTTTCCCGCAAAGCTATTTCAGCTTGCTTGCGTTTGATAAATTGACCGATTTGGCTACCGATTGTTGCCATTGTCTGGAGCAATTCTTCATCAAAATACTCCACTTCGCGACTGAATAAAACTATCACCCCCAAAACAGACTTTGCCGAATTTTCCGGCTCGTAGCCGCCCAAAATTGGGAAACCAAAAGCTCCGTGCAGTCCTTCTTCAGCAGCAATTTCTCGGCGCAGACAACTGTCGCTTTTTGTGACATCTGCAATCCACTGAGAGGAACCGCTGGCCCAAACGAAACCGGGCAATCCTTCGCCAAACGCACAAGTCATTTGTTCGGTAAATTCGACAAATTTGGGGATAGAAGCTGAGCGTTTTGTCCAACTGGCGACGCACCGCAGCAAATTGGGGTCGGAAACCTCAGTTATTCTCTTAGTTCCTGACAGCAGTTTTTCAGCAGATTCAGGCATCCAAAGTTCGGCGGTATCCCATCCCAAGCTGTCGCAAATTACGGGGAGAATTGCTGCTATAGCTTTTTTGATTGTTTCGGATGCCGACAGGATGCGAGTGGTGAGGTACTGAGCTGTTTTTCGCTTGCGGGCGCGCTGTTTGTCTGTCACATCGCGGCCGATGTACAGGAAATCTTGAACGGTGGCCAAAGATCCAGAAATGCCTTTAATGTCAGTCGGAATCGCCGTACAGGAAAAGGCAACTGTTAGCTTTTCTCCGGTTTTGGCCGTGCAAATTACTTCGGCGTTAGTTTGCAATTGTTGAGGATCCTCTTGGCTAACTGCTTGCAAAGAGGAGCCAAAAGCAGCAAGAGCGTCTATTTGCTGGCCTACTAATTCTGATTCGCTGTAACCGAACAAATCTTGAGCCGCTTGATTGACTTTTTTAATCTTTCCCGAGGCTGTTGTTACCAACAAAATTTCAGCCATTGAAGTAATAATTTTTTCAACATAATTATTAGTGGCCGCTAAGGTACTCAATAAAATATCCATTTCATTGGTAGCTTGCACTAGAGTTTGTTCTAAAGCCATCCTGTCGGTTACGTCTTGAAAAAATATAATTAATCTCTGATAATTCTCGTCATTAATGAAGTCCACGATATACATATCAAAATAAAGTCGCGAACCATTTTCTAATAGTCGCGTCATCGCTTTTAATTCAAAGTTTGGCAAGCGTTTTTCAAAAATCTCGATTAAAATTTCTTCAGTTCCCACCAATTCTGGAAAGGGAATGCGGACATCGTTGCCGGCGACTACTTCTTCGGGACAGTCTGCAAATCGCTGCACTTGCAGAGAGATTTCTTGGATTAAAAAGTTTTTATCCAGTGCTAGGTACTCCAAGTGGTGGGGAACTAACAGTTTTTTCAACAAGGTTTCCATGTGAGTTTTTTTGTAGTGAACGCGCCCTGTGAATCGAATTATCTAAAATCTATCTATTTATCTCTGTTTCTCAAAGGGAATTCTGACTATAAAGGTAGTGTCTAACCCGATCTTGCTGGAAAATTCGATTTGACCTCCGTGCAAATCTACACAGTGCTTGACTATGGATAAACCCAGTCCTGTACCGGGTATTTTTTCGACATTTTTGGCTCGATAATAAGATTCAAAGAGTTGTTCTTGGTCTTCGAGAGGAATGCCAATGCCTGCGTCTTTAATTTTAAATATAGCTTCTTCATTATTCTGACAATTTAATTCAAAATAAATATGGCTGCCGATCGGCGAATACTTAATAGCATTTGACAGCAAATTTGTCAAGATGTGCCGCAGCAATTTTGCATCGAGTGCTGGCAAGTCTTGCGTTTCCTCCGACTCGCGATCGGTTTTTTTCGCGGAAACACTTAATTTTTTATAAATAAAGTTAATTATATGATTTTTGCCGTAACTAATTTTAATTGATTCTACTAACTCGCTGCAAAGTTTATGTAAGTCAACTGGTGCGGGATTGAATTCGAGTTTTCCGGCTTCGACGCTGCTGAGCAACCGCACGTCATCTAATAGCTGAGCCATGTGTTTAGATGCTGATTTAACGTGTTCGAGGTAGTGTTTTGTTTCCTCGTGGGTGATTTCGTCGCCGTAGTCTTGGAGGATTTTAGTAGCAAATAATATTGTATGTAAAGGATTGCCGAATTCGTGAGCGAGCATTGAGAAAAAACGAGATTTTACCTGTCTGAGTTCTTGCTCTTTTGCCAAAGAGCGGCGAATTTCTATTTCTTGTTGTTTGCGTTCTGTGATGTCCCTGCCGATATAGATGAAATCGTAAAGTCCCTGTAATTCTGTCTGAATTGCCGAACAGGAAAATTCTACCCAAATTTCTTCTCCTGTTTTAGTAGTGCAGACTATTTGTAATTCTCTGAGCAGCTCTCTTTGAGACAAAATATAGCGGTGGCGAGCTTGGTAAAGCAACTTTTCTTCGACTACTATTATGGAGAGGGGGTTGCCGAGCAATTCTGCTTCGCTGTACCCAAATAACCCTTGGGCTGATTGATTGACTGTTTTGATAATTCCTAATGTTGTTGTCACCAACAAAGCATCGCCCATCGAACGAATAACTTTATCTATATAATCTTTAGAAGCGGCTAAGGCGCTCACCAAAAGATTAGCTTCATTTGCCCTCTGAATTAACGATTGCTCCATCACCATTTTTTCGGTGGTATCTTCAATCAAAATTAGCAATTTATTGGGCACATCTTCTTGTTCCTCTTCATATTTGATAGCCAACATATCAAAGTATAAAGGGCGGTTCGGGTCGGCAAACCGAGCTATACCTTTGAGTTCAAAACCCGGCAGCCGTCCCATAATGATAAACATGAGGGTATTTTCAATCCCAATCAGTTCGGGAAAACTTATGCGAGCATCTGCACCGGGTATCGCGTGGTCGGGAGTATCGGCATAATGCTGCACTTTGGCGGAGGTTTCCTGAATGATGAAATGGTGATTTACTACCAAATACTGTGTTTGTCGCGGGAGCAAAAGCTTTCTCAAAAGGAGGTTCATACTTGTTCTACCATTGTGTAAGCTAGTTTGTAGAATATTTCGTCAACGTCTTTGCCTGTTTTAGCAGATGTCGTGCAAACTGCTATTACTTTGTCTTGACATATCGAATGGGATATTTCCACTAGCAGCGCCAATTTTTCCTCGTCAATCAAGTCTACTTTGTTCAAAGCGACGATAATTGACCCTTTAGGATTGACTGAAGAAAAAAGCTGAATGTGTTCGGAGGTTCGCTCAACTGTTTCGGAGCGGGTGACATCGGCAACGATTAAAACGCCGCTAGCTCCCTGCAAGTAAGTCGGTGCTATTCCTTTAAATTTTGTATGCCCTTCTAAGTCCCAAATTAGCAACTGTGCAGTCACATTTTTCCGCTCTTTTACGCTTTCTAATTCTACGCTTTTTCGGGAAATTTTTACTCCCACAGTGGAGAGGTACTGGTCGCTGAATTGCCGATCGACAAAACGGCGGATCAGGCTGGTTTTGCCGACGCCAAAGTCCCCGATCATGCACATTTTTTTAGATATAGTAACTGACATAATTATTTGCTGTTTATGGTTTTATTTATTGGTTCAAATACCACGCATCTGCTTAAAAGTAGCGGTTGATTGGGTTCCACGCCTGCTGGAGGATTGAGGCTGCCGACCGTTTGAAGGCGTTTCGGGTCAGCACCTTGTCGCACTAAAGCATCTCGCACTGCTGCGGCACGCTGCAGCGACAACCGTTGATTTGTGACAAGTTCCCCAGTTCGATCGCTGTGTCCAATTATCTTAATATGTTTTTGAGGATATTGATCCATGAAAGTTTTAACACTGGCGATGATTTCTCCAGATGTTGAGTCTAATGTTGCCTTTCCTTGGCCGAAGTAGATGCGGGTTGCAATCTTGAGCGGATCTAGTTTAACAGTGCTGACGACGGACTCAACGCCGGGAATTTGCTTCAGGGACTGAGCTATTTTCTCGATGTCTGCACCCTCCATGACTGTGCCTTCTACTGTAACTTTGCGATCGCCATACCGACTAGAAATAGAAACGCCCGACAAGCGGTTCAAAACAGCGGTAATCCGCTGCACCTCGGCCGCTGCCAAAACTGGATCGGGAGGTACATCTAGAGCGACAATTTTATTGTCTAATTTCAGATTGGGTGCAGTTGATGCAGCTATTTTTGCAGCTTTTGCCCGCAATTGTGGATTTGGCAACTTTCCGGTTAACTTGAGAGTGTTGCCCTCAACCTCGACGTTTAAGAGGTAAACCGCTAATTCAGGAGTCGATGCTAAAGCTAAAGCGGTATTTACTGCAAGGCTGCGGTCAACGCTGTGGCGGTACTGATAAATTCCCCAAGGTACTAAGATTAAGCTCAGGGCGAGTAAACCGATACCCGCTAGGGCGATCGGGGGTTTTGTTGATTTTTCCCTTTGCAGCGGCTCGAATAAACTTTGTATCAACGGGTGCAGCGACTCTGGTATAGTACCGGGATCGCCGTTAAACTCGTGAATTACTTTAGCGTAATGAAGGATGAGATTAGTAACTGTTTGGCGCAGTTTGTTGATGAACGAGTGTGACGGTTCTCCTTTGATCACCACTGCCATGTAGCAATATCCCGCTACTTCTAGCATAATTTTTGAGTCGCCGTATTCAATTTCGTTGAGTTCGGAAACTTCTCCGGGCTGCACGATGCACTCGTTAACAAAGCTGCGAATAGCTGTGAGCATTCCTGCTACCATTTCTGATTCTAACTGGTAGCTTTCTGAGTTTTGAGCTTCGGAAATAACCAAGCCTGATGCTTTGTGAATTAAGAATGCTGCTTGGATGGTAAAGGGTACTGATTCTTTGAGGATTAATTCGGCTTCGGAGACTCCTTGTACTTTGGAGCGAATTTTGCGCTGAACTCCTTCGACGCTGAGGGCATTTGACACTTTTTCATTGATTGTCTTGATAGCTTCTGCCATGTATCTGGCAATAGTATTGCCAATTACGGGATAGAGGGCATCCACCATTGCGTCGCGTTCGAGTTCAATTTGGGCTGTAATCGCTTTGCCCATTTCCGGGGCGAGGGCTTGAGCGATCGACTCTTGGTCGAGGCGAATTTGCTCTTTAATTGCCAGACCGATTTCTGGGGCGATCGCCTTAGCAATATCCGCTGGCGAATTCACTATTTGTTGAGCAAGTGCGTCGGGAAGCAGCTCAGCTATTGCCGCACTCATTGCCGACTTGTTTTCCTGAGTTTTTGCCCTAATCACTTCGTCAATAATTGGGACGATCGCCTTAACAACTTCTTCTCTGGAATCGGCAACTTTGCGGCTGAGAATTTCTGCGATCCAAGGCAACATCAACTCAATCAACTCTTGGGGCTCGTAGATTTGGTGCTCCAATTTTCCTAATTTCTCGTTGATGCTTGCCATCAGGTGGCGCACCCCCGGCAAGTCATTTTCTGCCAGGAGATTTTTCACTTGCTCGATATCTGATATTTTTGAGCCGAAAATCAGATTTTGCAGCGTTTCCATCGCGCTGTCGGCTTCATTTAAATCCTGTTTAATTTCGCCTAATATTTCTGTCGGCTGTTCTAGTAAGCTTGGGATTTCTATAGCCGAAGCCACCGCAGCATCTAAATATCCAGTTTCTGGTGGCTCTGAGACTGTGGAAATTATGGGGTTATGGGGAATTTCCGCTGATTTTGACTCGCTTTCGGAAACGGAAACATCCTGTAAATGCCGATCGAACTTGTGGGATTCTTGAGCCTGTACGTACTGTAGAGAATCTTTCATTGTCGAGTTAGACAATTCTTCGACAGGCTTTGATTCCTCCTCCAAATCCGGCTGGGCGATCGCGGAAACATCTATAGTTTTAGCTGAGGAATAGTCTTTTTCCTGTTCTGAAGTGTTGAGTTTGTGAGTAGGGAATAGCCAGCTTTTGAACTCGTCTGCAACAGGGGGGGACTCGCCAGACTGCGGTTGTCGATCGCCAGTTTGGGGTACACTGGCTGCAACTTCCTCTGGCGCTTGCTCAGAAATACCTAACAAATCCATCAACCCGCCGAGGGCCCCAGCTTGATTATTTTGGCCGCTGCTGTCATCTTCGGGCTCTGCATTTGGCTGGTTGGAAGCCGCCAAAATTTTGAGATCTACTAACAGATTCAGCAAGGGTTCTAGCTGGGTTGCTGCATCGGCAGCAGACTCGTCAGGTTGAGAAACAAAACCCTCTAACTCATTTTCGTCAGCCGGATTTTCTTTCGGTAAAGCCATGCGTTATTATCCGTGATGGTGGCGCTCCGGCAACAGAAATTCGGTATTTAACTTATTATCAGCAACGCCTTTAAGTTCGGGGACAAATTCTGTTCCTTTGAGCCTCATGCCGAGTTCAAACAGAATTTCTGCCATGTCGTCTCTAGAAACTTTAACGTCTCTGAGCATGGAAAAGCGACGATCTAGTTCTTCAAAAACCTGTGTTTTCAAAGTGCGCGTTTCTTCAGATAGTCGCTCTCTGGTTTGGGAGAGTTCGTCGCGAAGCGCACTGGTTTGATTGTCTATAGCCTCGTCGAGGGCTTCCATGCTGCTGGAGAATTTGCGGTTAATGCGATCGACTTGCTGACGGATGTCTGCGCTTTCTTCTTGGGTGTTTGAGGTGAGCGATTTAACTTTCTTTTCTAACGAATCAACTGCAGCCCTCATTTCTCCTGAAAGAACTGTCTTAACTTGTTCGATGCGAGCTTGCATATCTTGCTGCATCATGGATAAGTCGGAATCTATTTTATCAAAGCGATCGTCGTATTCTCTAAGCTGCGCTCCAAAAATTATATCCCGGATCTGGTCGATATTTCCCAGCCGTTCGCGCATTTCTTCTTTTGTTATTTCGGCCATGCTTGTACCTAGAATCTCCGGACATTGTGAGTTTAAGAACTGTGCTAGTGATTTACTACCTTTGTTGGTGGTACTAGCTTTTTTGAGTGGGCAGGCTTTTATTTTTTGATCTCTCACCCCTGCGTCGGGGATGGGATTTTTTAGAGTCAAGACTCTAAATATCCTGAGATTCAAATTTTTGAGCCTTGTCTTGTCACCAAAAATGGCGGTTTGCTATCCTTGCCTTGCAGCAAGCTCACAGAAGCGTAGACTTTGCTGCTATACAGCACAGCGGGCTAGATTTTAATGTCTTGTACTGACATCCTCAAGGATATCGCATCTTGACATTGCCTCATACCACAGCGCTTGAGTCCGGGCAAAAAGCGGGCGGGCTTGGTCCACATCCCATTATATATAATATATAAGTCAAAAGCTGCACGGCTCGCTTGCCGATCGACTCCGAGGGATGTTGCCTTTGAGCAGAAAGCACTTATACAGTCAAACTCTGCCCCTATCTCCCCCTTGGACCTGTCCTCCTGCGATCGCCCTATAAAAAAGCGTTGGGTCCGATCGACAGCGATCGGACCCAATAATATGAGAACTGTGTTTTTTCTAACAAACGAGATGTGTTTCCGGTGGAGAACTGTGACTTACTAGGGTTTACAACTTGTGCAGCTTTACTTTTAATCCGCAACTACAATAAGTCTGACTCGACTGCGGTTTGGCTTGACTGCTCGATCGGCAGTTCGCCACTATTCCAAGTTGTGTTCGGTTAATTTCTGCTGCGCCTGGGAATCTAGACCGGAGACACCATGTCTATATCCTCGAATTTTCTTTCTAAATATAGCGACCTCCTTTCTCTTCCTGTCCCGGTGTCTATTATTAAGTTAGCACGAGCTTTCCGAGGAGTAAAGCACTATTTGCAAAACTTGATAGGTCTTTACATTACTAAGTATAATGATATGAATATCCACATAGATGTCAGTTAGGACTCACGCACTCCGAACAAAGAAACCGGGTTTTTCTACGGAAATTGAGGATTTTAAGCAAGTATTTGGGTTTAAAAACCGGGTTTCTGGACAGCCGTGCGTAAGTCCTATAAATTCTATTGTTGCTACATCTTTACATACTTAACAGTTCTTGTCATGTCTATTTCTCCTAAGTATCTCGGCGGTAGCCAAATCCGCCAAACCTTCCTCGACTTTTATGCTCAGCGGGGACATAAGATCTTGCCGAGTGCTTCTTTGGTGCCCGAAGATCCGACGGTGTTGCTGACGATCGCGGGAATGCTACAATTCAAGCCGATATTTCTCGGACAGCGCACGGCCGAATCACCGCGGGCGACGACTTCTCAAAAGTGCATCCGCACCAACGACATCGAAAACGTCGGCCGCACCGCCCGCCACCACACGTTTTTTGAGATGTTGGGCAATTTCAGTTTCGGGGATTATTTCAAGAAACAGGCGATCGCCTGGGCGTGGGAACTTTCCACGGAAGTTTTCGGTTTACCGGCGTCGAATTTGGTTGTTAGTGTTTTCCGTGAAGATGACGAAGCTTTTGCGATTTGGCGCGATGAAATTGGCATTCCGGGCGATCGGATTCAGCGCATGGGAGAAGATGACAATTTCTGGCAATCCGGTCCGACTGGCCCCTGCGGCCCTTGTTCGGAGATTTACTATGATTTCTACCCAGAGAGAGGCGACAATATTGACCTCGAAGATGATAGCAGGTTTATTGAATTCTACAACCTGGTTTTCATGCAGTACAATAAAGATGCAGAGGGCAATTTAACACCGCTGCAAAATCAAAATATTGATACTGGCATGGGACTGGAACGGATGGCGCAAATCCTCCAGAATGTCCCCAATAATTACGAAACAGATTTGATTTTTCCGATCGTTCAATCGGCGGCGGAAATTGCCGGGATTGATTACCACAATAGCGATGAAAAAGTCAAGGTTTCGCTGAAAGTAATTGGCGATCACGTTCGGGCTGTGGTACACATGATTGCGGACGAAATTCGCGCGTCGAATGTTGGTCGGGGTTACATTTTGCGCCGGTTGATTCGCCGGGTGGTGCGCCACGGGCGGCTGATTGGAATTCAGGGCGAATTTACGGTGCGGGTGGCCCAAAGTGCGATCGCGCTTTCGGAAGCTGCTTATCCGAACGTGCGGCGGCGGGAAGCTCAAATTAAGGCGGAATTGGCAAGGGAAGAGGCGCAGTTTCTCAAGACTTTGGAACGCGGAGAGAAGCTGCTGGAGGAAATTGTCGATCGCACAAAACAGCAAGCAAACCAACAAATCAGCGGCCAAGATGCTTTCACTCTTTACGATACCTACGGTTTCCCCTTAGAACTGACTCAAGAAATTGCTGAGGAAGAGGGAATTACTGTAGATTTGGACGGATTTGAAAAGGCGATGAAGGAACAGCAAACTCGCGCTAAAGATGCTCGCCAAACAATCGATTTGACGGTGCAGGGTTCTTTGGACAAGTTGGCTGAAACAATCCAAGGAACTGAGTTTGTCGGTTATGCTGAATTGTCGAGTTTAGCAGAGGTGGAAGTTATCTTGGTTGACGGCAAATCTGTGGAAGAAGCTGCGGCGGGTACCGAGGTACAAGTTGTGTTGAACCAAACGCCGTTTTATGCAGAATCCGGCGGACAAATTGGGGATAAAGGTTATTTGAAAAGCGGAGATAATGGTGATGGTTTGTTGGTGAGAGTTGAGGATGTGAAGAAGGAATCGGATTTCTTCGTGCATTTCGGCTTGGTGGAACGGGGAACGCTGAGAGTTGGCGATAGTATTACGGCGAAAATTGACAACAGCAGCCGCCGCCGAATTCAGGCAAACCACACAGCAACTCACTTATTACAATCAGCTTTGCGGAAAATTGTGGACGATTCGATTTCGCAAGCTGGTTCGCTGGTATCGTCAGAGAGATTGCGGTTTGATTTCAATTCTCCGCGCGCTGTCACAGCAGAAGAGTTGCAGAAAATTGAGGATTTAGTTAATAGTTGGATTGCTGAAGCGCACGCTGCGGTGGTTGCAGAAATGCCGATCGCCCAAGCGAGGGAAAAAGGCGCTACTGCGATGTTTGGCGAGAAGTACGGCGACGTAGTGCGGGTGATCGATTTTCCCGGCGTTTCGATGGAATTGTGCGGCGGGACTCACGTCAGCAATACCGCAGAAATCGGGCTGTTTAAGATTGTTTCCGAAGCCGGGGTAGCGGCGGGAACTCGCCGGATTGAAGCGGTTTCCGGTCAAGCTGTTTTGGACTATTTGAACGTGCGGGATAAGGTGGTGCGCGATTTGGGCGATCGATTTAAGGCGAAGCCTGAAGAATTGCCGAACCGGATTACTAATTTGCAGAATGAGTTGAAGGATACTCAGAAACATTTGGCTGCTGTGAAGTCGGAATTGGCGATCGCAAAATCCGACCAGTTGCTGAGTGCGGCTGAGGATCTAGGTGAATTCAAAATCATTGTAGCTCAATTGGGTGATGTGGATGCAGAAGCGCTGAAAACTGCGGCGGAAAGATTGCAGCAAAAATTAGGAAATGCTGCGGTTGTTTTGGCATCAATTCCTGAACCGGACAAGGTAAGTTTGGTGGCAGCTTTTAGTCCAGAAGTCAATAAAAAAGGATTGCAAGCTGGCAAGTTTATCGGGGGAATTGCTCAAATTTGCGGCGGAAAAGGCGGCGGGCGGCCTAATTTGGCGCAAGCTGGGGGACGCGATGCAAGTAAGTTGCAGTCAGCGTTGGAAAGTGCTCGCAATCTGTTAGTTGAAGGGTTGGGTTAATCTGGGTTTTTTGTAGGAGACTAAAACTCTTTTTATCTCTCGTTTATAGCGGAGGCTAGATCCCCCTAAATCCCCCTTAAGAAGGGGGACTTCGATCGGAATCTTGTCCCCCCCTTCTTTAAGGGGGGCTAGGGGGGATCGGGGCCTAATCGTCAGTTCGATCGCTTCCGTCTGCCAGAATCTCCGCAGGCTGCTACCGCATATATTGGCCCTTACATCTGCGTTTATCCGCGTCCATCCGCCAACATCTGCGGTTAAAAACACCCTTGATTTCCCCGCAAAAAATGTAAAATCATACAAACATGGGTAGTCAAAAATGAACCAACCACGCCGCCAAGCCTATCTCACCCTGATTGAATCTCTCCTCACCTGGGACAGCGAAGAACAAACCGCCATCTTGCAAGCCTATCTAGAATTATTAGACGATGAATTTGCCCAATATTTGCGAGAGTGGGCAACTCAAACTCTCGCAGAAATGGAGTCAAGCCAAGCCGAAAATATTATTATTCCTATTTTTAACTTCAGTAACTTAATTCAACAGTTTCCTCTGGGTAGCAAAAGCAGTAACATGGAAATTGCCATTGTAGGCTATGAGATGGCACTGCAAGTTTTTAACAGAGAGACTTATGCCCAAAATTGGGCAACGACTCAAAATAATTTAGCAGCAGCTTACAGTTACAGAATCAAGGAAGACAGAGCCGAGAATCTCGAAAAGGCGATCGCCTGTTATCTAGCTGCTTTACAAGTTTACACCCGCGAAGCTTTGCCCCAAGATTGGGCAATGGCTCAAAATAATTTAGCAATTGCTTACAGCCAGAGAATCAAGGAAGACAGAGCCGAGAATCTCGAAAAGGCGATCGCCTGTTATCTAGCTGCTTTACAAGTTCGCACTCCCACCGCTTTTCCAGAATATTGGGCAGATACTAAAAATAATTTGGCAAATGCTTACAGTGACAGAATCAAGGGAGACAGGGGTGAGAATATAGAAATGGCGATCACATTTTATGAAGCTGCTTTACAAGTTTACACCCGCCCAGCTTTTCCAGAATATTGGGCAATGACTCAAAATAATTTGGGAGAAGCTTACAGAAACAGAATCAAGGGAGACAGGGGTGAGAATATAGAAAGGGGGATCGCATTTTATGAAGCTGCTTTACAAGTTCGCACCCGCGCAGCTTTTCCCCAAGATTGGGCTGGGACTCAAAATAATTTGGCAAATGCTTACTATTTCAGAATTCAGGGAGACAGGGGAGAGAATATAGAAAGTGCGATCGTATTTTATGAAGCTGCTTTACAAGTTCTCACCCGCGATACTTTCCCCCAAGATTGGGCTAAGACTCAAAATAATTTGGCAATTGCTTACAGCAGAATCAAAGGAGAACGGGGTGAGAATATCGAAAAGGCGATCGCCTGTTATCTAGCTGCTTTACAAGTTCTCACCCGCGATACTTTCCCCCAAGATTGGGCAAGCACTCAAAATAATTTGGCAGTTGCTTACAGTGACAGAATCAAAGGAGAACGGGGTGAGAATATCGAAAAGGCGATCGCATTTTATCAAGCTGCTTTAGGAGTTCGCACTCCCACCGCTTTGCCAATTGACTGTCGGGAAACAGGCAGAAATCTAGGCAATTTAGGATTTGCAGAAAGCTTGTGGGAAACCGCCATATTCGGCTACGAAAAAGCCATCGAAGCAGTCGAACAAAGCCGCGAGTGGATAACCTCCGACAACCGCAAACGAGAAATCATCGAAGAAAATCTCGATGTCTACGAAAAAATGATGCAATCCTGCATCAATCACCAACAATATGACAAAGCCCTGCAAACAATCGAACGCAGCAAATCCCGCTACCTAGTCGAACTCTTCACCAACAGCGAAATCTACCCCAAAACCGCCACCGAAACCGAGAAACAGCAACTCCAAAACCTGCGCCGTCAAATCGCCGCCTCCCAACAACTCCTAGAAACACAAACCCCATCTCTTCCCCCCGAAAACGGTGGAGAAACCGGAAATTCCAGCGGAAAACGGACAACACAAACCCGCAGTCAGAGTCCCGAATCATCTCAACAACAACAAACTAATTTAGCAACAGCATTACAGCAACTAAAACAATTCCTCGAAACATTCAAACAGCGAGAACCAGAATTCAAACTAACTCAAAAAGTCCAACCCATAGACATCGCCGAATTCCAGAAAACATTAGATCCAAAAACAGCCATCATAGAATGGTACATCGGCAACAACTCCAACTCCAACTCTAACTCCCCCCTTAAGAAGGGGGGCCGGGGGGGATCAGATCCCAGCATCACCACAAACAACTCCAACTCCGATGATAGCTGGGCAGGTTCTGCATTCATCATCACCCGCGACAACATAGAATTAGTCACCTACACCACAACTCAAATAGCCCAATTAGAAACCTGGCAAAAACAATATCTCGAACAATACCGAGGCGACGAAAAACAAAACCGAATCTGGCAACACACCCTATCCACAAAACTCCAAAAACTCTCCGAAATCTTGCAGCTAAACGAGATAATCGCCCACATCCCCCCTGATTGCCAACAACTAATCTTAGTTCCCCACCGCTACCTGCACCTATTCCCCCTCCACGCCTTAGAATTCACATCAGAGGGCGGGCACGGGGGCACCGCCCCTACGAGGTACTTGTTAGACTGCTTCCCCAACGGTGTGAAATACGCACCCAGTTTGCAACTCCTGAAACTCGTACAAACCCGCATCAAAACCCGCACATCTCCCCCACCCGAACACCAGCCATTATTTGCCATCCAGAATCCCACCGAAGATTTATCCAACGCGGATATGGAAGTAGCAACCATCAAAACCAGATTCACATCCCACGACATTCTGATCAACAAACAAGCCACAAAAATCGCCTTCACCAAAAACCGAGAAACCATCTCAAATGCCAGCTACATCCATTTTGCCTGCCACGGACTATTTAACTTTGACAATCCACTGCTATCCCTTCTCGCCCTAGCCGATTCCATCGAACAAACCAACAATCAAAATGCAGATGACCGCGCTGTCATCATGCGCGACGGCCGAAAAGCCATCCCCGAAAAATGCCTAACTTTGCAAGAAATCTTCGCAGAATTAAACCTATCGCAGTGCAGGCTGGTGACACTCTCCGCCTGCGAAACCGGGTTAACCAACTCCATCGCCATCACCGATGAGTACATTGGTTTACCCAGCGGCTTCTTGTACGCTGGGAGTTTGAATGTTGTCAGCACCTTATGGAGCGTCGATGACTTGGCAACGGCAATTTTTATGATAAAATTTTATCAGGAGTTGCACCATGAAAGGTCAGTTGCAGTTGCTGTCAATGCTGCCCAAAACTGGATGCGCGCCGTCAGCAAACAGGATTTGAAAATTTGGGTTGAATCCTTAAAATTAGATGAAACATGGATGACAGCATTCAACAAACGGTCAAGCTACTGGCCAGAAGATAAACCACCTTTCATCAATCCCAAATTTTGGGCTGCATTCTGCGCTACGGGATACTAGGATATTTCGGTCAGTGACCGGAACCATCCTAACCACCTTGGCGGTTGCTATAACTGACATTTTATTAACGGAGAATTGTCCTGTGGAAATTGACAAAGATTACAAAGATATCGCTAGTTTTATCTATTTGCTGAGAGAAATTCCCGAAATCTTTTCACCGGAAGCATGGGAAGATTTACCGAATTTAGCCGCCGAAATAACCAAGTTAGCAGGCAAAGAATCTACCATTAACGATACTATCAAAACTTGGTGTATACAACGCGAATTGGGAGACGAATTAATCATGGCTAGTCGGCGAGAAATCTCCGATCCGCCTCAACCCCTGTCAACTACCCAAGAACCCCTGGAAAATCTCACTAAAGCCGTACCTGCAAGCATTATGAATGCTTACAAAGAAAGACTGAAACAAGACCAGGAAAATAGTGCAGATACCAGTAATGAATCCAATTAGTACAGTATATGCTCCCAATGTTCATTTATTTGCTTTCCATGTCTGGGATATCCTAGCATCAAGCTCAAATCCTCTTGCCAATTCCCCACAACAAGCCCTACCACCAACCTCAAATCCCCCTGCCAATTCCCCACAAACAGCCCTACCACCAACCTCAAATCCTGCGATCGATCCCGAACACCTCTGGTACAAGTGCAACGAAATCCTCCAAGAAAAACTCAGAGTCCCTGCGGAATTTAACGATCGCAATTTATACAAAAACCAAACAAATCAACCGAAAGGAAGGCGTGTCAACCTGATTGTGAAAGCTGAGGTCAACAACCGGGAATCTCTACCCTTTGATAAGGAGATTCAGCATCACAACCAGCAGATTTCCCTCGCAGGATTTGCTCAAATGCTGCGAATTGGTGACAGTTATGCTTTGGGATTAAACATCCGCGTTCCCGAAAAAACTAATGGTACTAAAACACCTGATGTTGACCTTAGCATCTTCCAGGATTTGAATCCCGATAACTGCTTACTGCGGGATTCGGTTAATAGTTATTTCGGTCAAACTCTGCTGCTGACAGCTTGGCTGAGTCCAGAACAAAAACAGAAAGCCGAGGAAGATTCGCAGTATTTGCAAAGTTTAGCCCAAAAGTGTTTGAAAAACTTCATTTCCGGTCAAGACTTGCCAGAATTTTACCGTGAAGGCGAATTATTTGGCAGTCCGATTTTAGAATATGGCAATCCCAGTTATCCCAATGCTGGCGATCACATTCTGATTTGGTTTTTCAGTAGTGCGACAACTGGTGAAATTTGGGATTCGCGGTACAGCGATTTTTTGGACTTGTTCTTGTACCGCAATAAAACTATTCAGGCTTATCAGGAAAGCCGCGCCTACTATTATCAAATCCGTCAAGAATACGAAAAAATTACCGAGGATATCAACGAGACTTTTCGCTATTTGCAGCGCGATACAGCGCCGCAGCGCCAATTGAAAGGTACTGGCTTAAAGCCAGAGGAATTGGAATATCTGGAACGCAAGACTATCGAGATGCCACCACGGGCTGTGAATTATGCCCGGTTGCTGATGGATTTGGAATTTCGCCAAAATACGATCGCCATTAACGCCAAAAATTACCAAGATAAATTAAATCAAATAAGTTTTGACTTAAAAGCAAGAAACAACTACAATGATAGTGATTGCGATTTAAGCTTTTTAGAATTATTCAGCAAAGAAACCTCGCCCCAGTTTCAAGAGCAAATCAAAGCCGACTTAGGCTACTTCACACACGGTTCCGGCTTGCTAGACCAAGCAACCGAGGCAATTAGAGCTATTGTGGCGATCGAAGAAGCTTATCGGAATGCGAAACTAGAGGTAACGATTCAAGCTGTCGGCTTTGGTTTGGGAGTAGCCGGGGTAGTGGCTGGCAGTTCTCCTTATTTGATTAAACAAGACCCGCCGAATCAAATAGTTGCTTTGCCTTTGCCTTTCCTGAAGGTGGGAATTAATTCTTTTGCCTTCGTATTGTTGATTAGTATCGGTGCGGGGGTTGTGGTTTGGCTTTTGGTTATGTTGGGGGCCAAGTTCAAGAATCTATAGGGTAAGTTCAAGAATCTACTCGGTAAAAATAAGCAGTTGCCGCCGCAATAGATTTGAATTGCATAAATCCTTGATTAATACGGAAACCGCAGATTTAAGGCAGATAAACACAGATTAACGCAGATAATTTTGAGATTGTTTGCGGATGAGTGCAAGAAGTCTAATCATCTCGGTTCCGGGGGGGTAAATTGCCCGCCCCAGAAAAAGATTAGCCTTAATATTGAGGTACAGACGGGTCTACTTCTTGACTCCAAGCAGTAATTCCGCCCTTAACATTAATTCCCTCAATTCCAGCTTCCTTTAAAATCCCCAAAGCCTTGGCAGAACGCCCGCCCATTTTGCAGTGTGCAATCAAGCGGTGGCCGTTCAACAATTCTTTGACTTTAGCGACACCTGCGCCCTGTTCGATATCCGGCAAAGGAACCAAAACTGACCCAGGAATTTGACAAATTTGATACTCGTTGGGATTGCGAACGTCCAACAATACAAAATCCTTCGCACCGCTGTCGATTAACTCTTTAAGTTCCGTGACAGTCATCTCAGGAATTTGCGTTTGCTGACTTGCTTCCTGCGCTTTTGCTTGAGGAATGCCGCAGAATTGTTCGTAATCGATTAGCTTTTCAATTACCGGGCGCACTGGATTAGGCCGCAGTTTCAATTGCCGGAACGTCATCTCTAAGGCATTGTAAAGCAACAGTCTGCCGCTCAAAGTTGTGCCTTGACCCAAGATAATTTTGATAGCTTCCGTTGCTTGGATAGAACCGACAACTCCGCACAAAACTCCTAAAACGCCGCCTTCGGCACAAGAAGGAACCATCCCAGGAGGTGGGGGTTCCGGGTACAAATCGCGGTAATTCGGGCCGCCTTCGTAGTTGAAAACTGTTGCTTGTCCTTCAAATCGGAAGATGGAACCGTAGACGTTGGGCTTGTTTAGCAGGACGCAAACGTCGTTCATCAAATAGCGAGTCGGGAAGTTGTCCGTGCCGTCGATGATGATATCGTAAGGAGTGGCAATGTCGATCGCATTTTCGGAACTAACGCGAGTTTCGTACAAATCAACTTGACAAAAAGGATTAATTTCTAAAATCCGATTTTTAGCCGACTCAATCTTCGGTTTCCCCACCCAAGAAGTGCCGTGAATTACCTGCCGCTGCAAGTTGGAATGGTCAACAATATCAAAGTCTACAATCCCAATGCGGCCAACACCGGCGGCTGCTAAATAAAGCAGCAGCGGCGAACCGAGGCCTCCCGTACCGATGCAGAGCACGCTGGCAGCTTTGAGACGCTTCTGCCCTTCCAATCCAACTTCTGGGAGGATGAGGTGGCGAGAGTAACGTTCGTATTCTTGTTTGTTGAGCTGGATCTCGTCCAGATTAGGATTTAGCATGATATTGTGTGTAGCGCCGATTTAGAATTATATCCTATCTGAATCTTTCGCCTTTTTACGAGTTTGTTATTTTTACTAATTATTTCTTAATCTGAGTCGGTTCCACTGCGAGAATTTCCTCTGCTTGAAAGTTGCCCTCTCGGTCAAGAGTCCAACTGCGGAGGTCTTCCGAACAGCCTTGTCGGACGGACACAATGATATAAGAGTATTGGGTCCAGGCCAATTTCCGATCGCACTCTGAGGGCACTGCGGGACAATCGGTGTGAGAATGATATATGCCGATAATATCCAGAGTGCGATCGCGCCCATATTTCATCGCCCGCAACATATCTTCTGGCCCTATAGCATATCTGCGTTTTTCTGTCAATTCTTTTTGTTCGGGCCAATTCTCCTCAGCTTCGGCACTCCAAGCATTTTGAGTCGGCCAAACTTCTACTAAAGTTTTAACACCAGCAGTAACTCGACCGAGCAACAAACCGCAGCATTCTTCAGGATAAGTGCTTTCGGCGTGGGTGCGCATGGATAAAATTTGAGAGTCGGAAAGTGCGATCGGCTGCATGGGATTTTATTATAGATTTTATTGTAAAGTGCGATCGGGCTTTTTTTAAATTGTGGAACAGGCATCTTGCCTGTTCAATACTGGCTTTTCGGGAGAGTTCTATTGATTTGACATTCCTGTAGCTGTTTGCAAAGCAGTTCTATAAGCAATGACAGCTTCAGTTTGGTTAACATATCCTACATATTGACTCAATACAGAAAAGTCTAACTCCGGCAAAAATTCACTGCTGGAAATTAACTCATAACCAGACTCGCGCAAGCGGTAAAGAGAAAATTGATCGTTAGCCCAAAACCAGACTTCCGGAACCTGCAAACCGCGATACACATCCAGTTTGTCAATACCGCCGCTAGTTAGAGCAATTTCTATCACAATATCCGGGACTTCTGCAAGTAAACCTAAACAGTAACACTCATCTGGCTCAGCACCCCGTCTCACAGCTTCGCGGCGAAATGTAGCACTTCCGTAACCGTTGAGATTAATTAGCCTTTCAACCGCATAGGTTTCTATCAACCGGGCAATAATTGTTTTGAGCCTTTCATGTTCTGGCGAAGTCGTCATTATAATTTCTAACGTTCCTTCTAAGTAAGTCATCCTGGGAAATTCCTCGGCAAACATATCGGAAAGTTGCTCGTATTTTTCCCAAGTCACATCATATAAAATAATGCGCTGTTCAGTGGCTGGTTCGAGAGTTTTTGGATCTAAAAGTAACATAATTAATTACCTGCACTTAGATATCTAAACGTTATATTTTTCCAATATTTCTCACCCTTCTTCTCTGCGCCCTCTGCGCCCTCTGCGGTTCGCAAAAAAAGTGAATGTAGGGTGCGCAGTCCGGCGCACCTTACCATGAAAGTTAATGTAGCTATAGCAATCCTAAATGATTTGCGTAATTATTGTAGGGGCAATCCCCCCGTGGTTGCCCCGATAGATAAGGGGTAGGCACGGGGGCACTACCCCTACAAATTTATCTGAATGATTTAGGATTGCTATATCTACCCCTCAATTGCAATTAAGGATCGCGAATTAAATAACTTACAATTTTAATTATTATTGTGGAAGTTATTTAATTCTCATTCCTAAGACGGAGTTTGCTGCAACTCAGGGCGCTCATCTGGAACGATCGCACCTGCGACAGGACACACCTGCAAACAAATGCCGCAGTCAATGCAGGTATCAAAATCAATCCAAAACCAATCAGTACCCTTGACATTTTTGCCAGGACCGGGGTGAATGCAAGCAACCGGACAAGCGCCGACGCAATCAGCAACTCCCTCGCAAATATTCGTAACGATAGTATGTGGCACAGTGTTCTCAATTATTCAAATTTGGTGGACAAACTAGAAATAACTTTTTACTTGGAGTGGCATCTAAAGCCTCAGTTTTTCTTCTAATTTAACATTGAAAACAGAGGTTATCGAGGTTGATTCGATTTGCCAAGCAGCCCGAACAAATCTTGGGCCACAGCTTTGTGACCGTCTTTGTCAAGGTGAACCGTATCAAATTTAATATACATCGGGGCAAAACGACCCTCTTTTTGAGCAATTTGCGATCGCCCGCGGCGAACTCCTTCAGTAGCATCGACATAGGGTAAACCAAGAGACTTACTAATTTCCCCAAGTCGCTTACTCGCATCAATAGTCAGCCGCTGTCTAGGTACTTGCTGTTCGTTATCAGAAAAACCGTCAAAAGCCATAAACCGAGCAGGCAAGTAAACTACAGCCAAAGAGTGGCCGTCAGCAGCAACAGAGTCCCTGAGCACACTCAAATCGCTCTCGAATTGCTTCCAAGCACGTTCGGCGATATCGGGAGGAACATCAGCCTGCTGCCAACCCAAGGCTAGGGTTGCGCCCAAAGGAACATCCGGTTTCAGGTTGTTGTTTGCCAAACCCAGGAAGTACAAGCATTTTTGGGAGTTGATTTTCAGCCAAGACGGGGTAGCTAAGAGTTTGAACTGGTTTTTCAGACCCGCCAGCTTTGATTTGGCAACTTGCTCCAGATAAGGGTTTGCAGTCACTGCTTTGTCATTGCGACGAAACCAGGTCATCGAGACTAAGTTGTTGTCTACCGCCAGTACCACTAAATCTGGCTGGTACTGAGACCACTGGTTGCGGTAAACCGTGTTGATTTCCTTGAGTGAATAACCCTCTAGAGCGCTATTGATGTAGGTTGCCTTAGTACCGTTTTTCTGAAAAACAGTTGCTAGCTGAGCTGGCCAAGTATCTTCAGCAGCAATCCCAGTACCGAAGGTGGTGGAATCTCCCATTCCCAGGATTCGCAATTCGCCTGGAGCTTTTTGAATCGGCACCACAGGACCGCGATTGCCGGGACTGCTAACGGCGATGGGATGACCGCCTGTGAATTCCCGATCGAAAACATTATTGGTATACTCAGGAGCACTCACTTGCAGGAGTCCTTCTAATAATACAAATGCCAACAATACCTTCGACAAATCCACAGCAATGTAGCGAACTGTGGTTTTTAAATTTGCAATGGCTTTATCATTAAATATCTGACTCATAATTTTTCAAGCCCATTAGAACTGGAAGTAAAGGAAATTTGAACTTGAAGCACCGGCGAAGGTAAACATTAGCGCGATCGCCATTGCATAAGTAATCCATTTGAGCGAATTTGGGTGGTTTTGTGTCCAACTCATCCATTTTTGCTTCAAATCCCACCATTCAACTAGCAGAATTGTTGCCATGTAGAACAGCGGCCGATAGTCAAGAGGTATCCGCCCGTCAGCAAAGGTCAATATCCGCTGCAATACTACAACCGCACTGTTCAAATCCGCTGCCCGGAAGAATATCCAAGAAGTACATATTAGAAACAAGGTAATCAGCCAGCGGATTAAATAGTTTATTTTAGAAGTTGGCTTAGATGAAAGTTTAGTTGCTCGTTCAATGGAGAGCATTGCTCCTTGCAAACCTCCCCACACAACCCAGTTCCATCCAGCACCGTGCCAGAGACCTCCCAGCAGCATCGTAATCATTAGGTTCGCGTAAGTGCGGAGATTGCCGCGCCGATTCCCCCCTAGAGGAATGTAGAGGTAGTCGCGCAACCAATTTGACAGCGAAATGTGCCACCTGCGCCAGAAATCAGTAATGCTATAGGCTAAATAAGGTTTCTCAAAATTTTTCGGCAGTTCAATTCCCAATAGGCGAGCCGAACCGATCGCAATATCCGAATAACCCGAAAAGTCACTGTAGACTTGAACGGTATAAGCTAATGTACCCAGCACAAGCCCCAGCCCGGAAACATTTTCTGGACTGGCGAAAACTTCGTTAGCTATTGGTGCGATCGAATCAGCTACATAAACTTTTTTCAGCATCCCCCAGAGAATCTGGGCAATACCGCTGCGGATCGCAATCCAGTTTACCGATGACTCACAGGCAAACTGGGGCATGAGGACCTCGGCGCGGACGATCGGCCCAGCCAGCAGGCTAGGGAAGAAAATCACGTACAGCGCTACGTCCAGGATTGACTTTTGAGCCTTGGTAACGCCCTTGTAGACATCAACTATGTAGCTAATTGTTGAGAACGTGTAAAAAGAAATACCCAGAGGTAATAGCAGTTTCAGTTGAGGCAAAAGCCTAAATCCCAACAGCGAATAACTCGAATCTAAGAAGAAGTTTGCGTACTTGAACACAAACAGAGTGCTAAGAACTACAGCCAGAAAAGTAATTAAGGCCGTAGTGCGGTTTCTCTGTTTAGTCGAATCCTCGATGATTCGAGCTGTTTTATAAGCCAGCAGGGTATAGCCAACCATTAAAATTGAGTATTGTACGCTCCCAGCCCAATAAAAACAGTAGCTAGCCAATAGCAAAAACCAACGTCGGTACTTCGGTGTCAGTAAGTAATACACATACACCACAACTACCAGGAATCCTAAAAACAGTGTGGAGTTAAACAGCATTTTTTACTTTTACTCTTCAACTGGAAACTAACGCTCACAATGCTACCACGAACTCAAACCGATAGACGATCTTGCTCAGGGATGCAGAAGCCTGGTTTTTGTATGGAAAAACGCCATTACAGCAATGGATTTAGGGTAAAAGATCCCTTTTTTTACGTTTTTTGTAAAATGTTTGTTAGAGCCAGGGCTTCTGTAATAAGTTTGAGTTCTGGGTTTTCTCTACCAGCTCTTAATTTACCGTTTCAATTGTTGGCAATCCTTCGGCATTTACCCAAGCAATTTGAGTAATTCGTCGATCGCGCGCGTATTCCCGCGCCTCCTCCTCCGTCTCCCGACTCTCCAAATCTATTTCTACCCGAACCAGGTGAGTAGACTCTCGGAGTTTGCGAGCGTAAGCAAAGGCGGCGGCACTAGCATCAGGAGTTTGTGCCACCACCAACCAGTCGCTGGCTGGCGTCTGGGTGGGCAATTGCCCCTCTGTCAGCAAAACTTGGTGCAAATCTTCAATATTCAGACAAAACCCGATGCCGGGGGAATTTTGCCCTTGGGGGTCGAACAGCCCCAACAGTTGGTCGTAGCGTCCTCCTTGTCCTAAAACTCGCTGTCCTGTCTTGCTGCTGCTAACAACTTCAAACACAATTCCCGTGTAGTAGTCAAATGTTTGAATTAAACTCAAGTCGAGGTGAATGTGGGATTTTAGATTGGGAATTTTTGACTGGCATTGGTGCAGCAATTCGATCGCCGATTTGAGATTGTTTAACGCCGATTGCTGCGGCAAATCTAAATCTAGTTTGGCAACAATTGGCAACACCTCTTCTGGGCGGCCGCGCAAGTCAAATAACAGCAGTGCTCTTTCTCGCAATTGGGTTGACAGCGGCAAAGTTTCCAAGGCAATTCGATCGAGATTGGCGATCGCCCCCCGAACTTTCTGGCGCACGTTTGGCGGAAACGGTTCTAGCAATGTTGCAGTCAAGCCCGCTTCTCCCAACACCAAATGCCACTCATCAATTTCCAAGCTCTGCAAGCACTCAGACAGCAGCAGCAGCACTTCCGCATCCGCAACCGCCCCCCCCGCGCCGAGCAGTTCTACCCCAGCTTGATAGAACTCCTGTTGCCCGCCTGAGCCAGTATCTGGCCCTTTGCGGAACACGTTGGCGTTGTAGTAGAGGCGAAACGGCTGCCAGCGAGTCCCGGCCATCCGCATTGCAGCCGCCCGGGCGATGGATGCTGTCAATTCCGGCCGCAAACCGAGTTCTCCATCCTCGGCGTCTTGCAGTTGAATTAAGGTCGATCGGTCGATCGCGCCCCCAGCCATCAATGTCTCCAGCCTTTCTAGAGTTGAAGTAATAATCCGGTGATAGCCCCAGCGGTGAAAAACCTGCTGCAAGCGCCGTTCGATCGAAATTTTTTGAGCAACGTCAAGGGGCAATAAATCTCTTGCACCCGATGGGGGTTGGTGAACCATATCAATTTTAGATTTTAGACTTTAGATTTTAGATGGGGCTTAGAAGCTTAGCTTTAGGGGAGGGTGTTAAAGTCTAACGACGCGGGCCTAACATTCGACTTTAACAAATTAAGGTGTCATATCAATTTTAGATTTGAGATTTGAGATTTTAGATTGGGTCCAGAAGCTTAGCTTTAGGGGAAGCTGTTAAAGTAGAAGCAGGCCAGCTT
>NZ_JAUBVJ010000007.1:65276-72451 GCF_036702785.1 Microcoleus sp. AR_TQ3_B6
AACATTCGACTTTAACAAATTAAGGCGTGATAGCGTTTTGGTTTGCATGGGAATAATCATTTTCTTGCGTCAGTGTAAGCGTCCCGCTCTTTTTTAGATTTGAAATTTGAGATTTTAGATTGGGCTCAGAAGCTTAGCTTTAGGGGAAGCTGTTAAAGTAGAAGCAGGCCAGCTTAACATTCGACTTTAACAAATTAAGGCGTGATAGCGTTTTGGTTTGCATGGGAATAATCATTTTCTTGCGTCAGTGTAGGCGTCCCGCTCTTTCTGGATCGCCCGATCTCGCGGGACGCTCCTACTGACGGTATAATTCCGACTGCGCTCGGATGCGATCTCACCAAGTCTTGATTGTTTTGCTCGCTCGCACTCCACTGCTGTGCAGTTCACCACTTTCTAAATATTCAAGACCCACAATTCACAACTTTTCACTTCTTTTTACCCCCAAACAAACTTGCAAAAAATCCTGGTTTCTCCTCACTTTTTTTGGCTTTTGCGGAAGCTTGTTCCAGCTTTTTCTTAACCTCCAAAGCCGTCGGTTCTTCAGGATTTGATTCCAAAGCTTTCTTCATCTCAAGTTTTGCCATTGTGGCTTGATTTTGTTCAAAGTAACACATTGCTAACATAGCGTGAGCCTTGCTGTGTTTTGGATCGCGTTTCACCCCTTCTTTCAACTCTAAAACTGCTTTGGCGTAACTTTTGCTGTCCATGAATCCTTGAGCTCGGCGGCAATAGGGTTCGGCCGGCGAGTCTGTGGGATCGGGCGGAGGCGGCGGTGGAGTCACCCGGTCTTGTTTTGTTTTCGGATCTACTACCGGTGGTGGATCTTTTTTTAGGGGCGGCGGAGGTGGCGTTACACCACCGCCAACCCGCTCTTTTCGGAGCAGGTAAACCATGTTGAGTTCGCTAATTTGATCGATCGCCTCTTGCGTTTCCTTAACTGATTCGTACTGCTTGAGAGCGAGTTTGCTAACTGCTGTTTTGTAAGCTTCTTCCCAATCTTTAGCGGTAGCTAACTGTTTGGCTGCTTCGCTTTCGATTTGCATTTTCGCCTGTTCTTTAACAACGCGCTTGCCGACCGTTGCTAATAGCAGGTTGTATTCTTTGCGATCGCTTTCTTTGGAGAATTTGTTGTAAGCCGGATTTACTACTTTTGACAAAAATTGGTTGGCCCAATCTTTATCGGCTTGGCTTTCAAAAGAGCAAGTATCCGAATGCAAGCGGCGGACGATTTTCATGTAGCGCTTGCGGATGTCGTTAAACTCGGCGTCTAAGGGAATTCCCAAAATTGCGTGCTGATCCGTAAAGTCATACTTGAACAGCCCTTTTGTCATTTCAAAAGACATAACTTTTACTCTTCCTTTCCTGGCTTTTCACTATTCTTTAATGTAGCTTGAGTAAATGGGTTCTGACCCCCGTACTACCCCCGATCTCTTGCAGCAGGCACATTACCCCAGGAAGACAAGGGAGGAACTGCTAGCAGTGCGCCACTTAGTTCGGCGTGTATTTTGCCGTTTGTGGCCAAAATCCGACCCGAGTTCATCTCAAAGGCACTGCCGTCATAAGCTGTAATTTGACCTCCGGCTTCGGAGACGATGACTACACCGGCTGCTACGTCCCAAGGGGCGAGTCCCCGTTCCCAGTATCCGTCCGATCGCCCCATCGCCAGGTGTGCGAGGTCTAGGGATGCCGAACCGCTGCGGCGCACGCCTTGGGTGAGGTGGGTGAGGTGACAGAATTCGGCATAATTATTGTCTGCTGTTTCGCGCCGATCGTATGCAAAGCCAGTGACTAGCAAGCTGGTTCTCAATTCTGGGATTTGAGAAACTTCGATCGGCAATCGGTTGCAAGTTGCTCCCAATCCTTTGCCGGCCCGAAACAATTCGTTATGCAAAGGGTCGTAAATTACTCCTATTTGTGGTATTCCGTCGATTAAAAGTCCGATCGACACGGCCCAAAAAGGATATTGGTGAGCATAATTGGTTGTGCCGTCCAAAGGGTCGATCGCCCACAGGTATTTGCTGCTGGCATCCCCTAAGTTGCCGGATTCTTCGGCGAGGATGGCGTGGTCGGGTACGTGGCGGCCCAGAATTTCTAAGATAACCGCTTCTGAGGCTTTGTCGGCTTCTGTTACTAAATCGCCCGATCGGCCTTTTTCTTGAATTTTTTCTAAATTTCCGCAGTAAGATTGCAGGACGGAACCGGCGGCTAGGGCTGCTTCGGTGGCTATTTCTAAGAAGTTTTGCAGTTGATTGTCTGTCATTAGTCCGAGGGAAGGGGAAGTACGAACCGCTTTCGACGCGTTAGGCGAAGCCGCGCGTAAGCGCTAGGACACGAAGGAAGTGGGAAGAGGGAAGATGGAAGAAGAATAACTGGTTCCTAGGCTTTGCCTGGGAACCTATATCTAGAGGCTCTGCCTCGGCTGAAAAAAATGGAGGCAGAGCCTCCGGATCTGCGTTCCCAGGCAGAGCCTAGGAACGGGTGGAATGACAACTGCCAACAGTCAACTCTCAACTGTCAACTCTCAACTGACTATTGCCGATTTTGCTGGCGGAATTCTGCAGGAGTTTGGCGCAAAGCTCGTTCGGGATTCCACAGGCCTTTACCCATGAGTCTCGCCCATTCTTGAGCGTTGACGAGTCGCTGCTGGTATTTGGTGTTGGGCGATCGCACTGAAGCTAGGGCATAACCTTCTTTGATTAGCTGTTCGTTGAGCAAAATTTTATCTTGCCACAAATAGGCTAGTTTGCGATCGAACTGGTCTTTCTCTTCGATGTCTGATTCTAACAATACCTGTTTTCCCCCAGTTAGCTCTTCTAGTCTTTGTTTGGCTGCTTCTCCCCAAGGCTGCTGTTTTAAATCCGGCGCATCAATACCAATCAGCCTGATTTGTTCTAATAAGGCTATTTTGTTGGCTGTACTGATAACTTCGATTGTTTGGCCGCTGATGGCCCTTTCTACTTTGCCGATCGTACCTTGGGGAATTTCTGGTTTTTGGCAGCTAGCTAGCCACAGACAAAGGGCGATCGCACATAATCGATAAAGCATGGATAATTGGTAGTTGATAATTTATCAAATTCCCTCACTCTTCATCCAACGGCAAACCGGCTCTAACTTTTCCTTTGCCGAAGTAACGACCGAATTGCAGTTCGTACACTTCGTCTTCGTCTTGCGTCTCTACTTCGAGGTTGGAACGGGGATAGCTGACGCACAGCAGGGCATAACCCTCTTTTTGCAGTTCCACCGAAAGCCCCATTGCTTCTGGCTGGTACAGTTCTCCCGAGTTGACGCGCACCGCACAGGCTGTACAAGCGCCGTTGCGGCAGGAAAAGGGCAATTCTACTCCTTGGTTTTCCGCGCTTTGGAGGATGTAGCGGTCTTCGGGTACTCGCACGGTGTGGCGATCGCCTGTCTGTCTGTTATGAATTTTAATTGTGTAAGAGCGAGTCATGGAATTTTAGATTTTAGATTTTAGATTTTAGATAGGGGTTTGGCGGGGCAAATCCTTTAGATGAATGGGTTTTCGACACAGGGATGAGAACCAAAGCCCGCTCGTTTGACACCCTACCCACATTAAACAGCAAATTTATGCCGTTACCCCTTCCCAAATCAGATTTGTTCTGCTAAGATAGCTTAGCTGTGGCTAAATGAATTCATTTAGCCCTGGAGAGGTGGCCGAGCGGTTGAAGGCGCAGCACTGGAAATGCTGTTTAGGGCAACTTAACGAGGGTTCGAATCCCTCCCTCTCCGTTAAACAAGCTGTTTAGGCAAAAAAAACAGCTTGCAAAAAAAATCTCTGATCTGAGATAAATACTTTGATTATTAGCGAGCTCCCTTGAATTCTTTTAGAACAATCAAGGGAGCTCGCTTTTCAATGTTTGAATGTAAATTAGGGCGATCGTCCCGAGAATAAACGCCCAGATATATAGCAATCCTAAATGATTCTACTCGTTACTCGTTACCAGGCAGAGCCTGGTAACGCAGATCCGGAGGCTCTGCCTCCATTGTAGCAGGCGAGGCAGAGCAAGAGTGACATTGATTCCCAGGCAGAGCCTGGAAGTTATTGAAACTGATGCGAGGATTGCTATAGCAATCCTCGCATCATTTGTGAATTTCTTACCCCCTCCCCAAGGCATCGGGGAGGGTTGGGGTGGGGTAAAAAATTTACGACTCCTGCAAGGATTGCTATAGTTAGTGATTACTGGTTAGTAGTTTTTCTAATCACAAATAACCAATGCCCTATTTCCCAATTAAATAAACAAGCTAGGTGAGATTTTAAAATACTCGCCTAGTGCCTTAGCTTGTGCCTTGCTAATCGCTCTTTTCCCATTCACAACCTCAGACACCACACCGCTCGATCCAATGATACCTACCAAGTCCGCTTGACGGGTGCCGCTAGATTCCATGATGTGTTGCAAAATCTCATGAGGCTCGGATTTGTCCATCGGATAATTTTCCGTCTCATAAACTTCAATCAGCGTGACTAACAACTTGTATAAAGCTCTCTCCTCAGGGGTGCGGTTTTTAGCGAACGTTAGCCGTTCTGCCACTGCCAGGAGGCGATCGTATTCCTCTGGGGTTTCGATCGCCCTAGGAGCGATTTCTGCCAGCAATTTGCTATAAGTGGCTCCATCAAAAGTAAGGATCATTTTTCCATTTGTTTTTGTCGTATTCAGCGTGGGTTAGGAAATATTTATAGAAAATAGTTTGCTCCTCGTAGTCGATGCCCACAATCAGGCGATATTCGTTGCCTTTGATATTAAAGACTGTGAAGTTTCCTACTGCTTCGGCATCTCGGTAAATCTTGCGAACATCCTCCAAATTATGCCAGTCTGCTTGCTTTACAGTTGCGTTCCAGCTATCAATTTGATTTTTGACATCGGGATACTGGGCAGCATCTTTACGGAGGTTGCGGATCGAAATTAAGTGCATTTGTTTTTCTTTTATTTTTTATTTTGTCGTACATTTTTTTTGGTGTTTTTGGTTTGGTTTTGAGGTCTCTCTATGCTTAGACTCTCATTTTGAGAGGAAAATGTCAAGGCCCGATCGAGTAAAAATTCTTTAACGCACTCCAAGTGGGTTTTGTCTGTGTAGGCGCGGTTGGAAACCGCAGGCTTTATCTTTAATCCCACTCTTCCTCCCCCGACTCGATCCTCATCGTGTAAAAAAGCTTCTAGCAGCGTGGTTCGGGCGAGATCCTCGCAAAATCCGGGAATAATTGCTAAAATCGTAAAGAAACGTAACAAAAATATATAATTGGCTTATGAAAATTAGCGAAATCCAAGCAGCGCTGCAAAGTTCGGATTCTCAAGACAGGCTGCGGGGGGTAACGGCTCTGAGAAAGTGCGATGCTGCGGTGGCCCTACCGATGTTGCTGAGCAAAGTGGACGATCGGGAATTTATCGTGCGATCGTGTGTGGCGATGGGATTGCGGCAGACTCAAAGTGGGGAAGCTTTTGCGGCACTGTTAAAAATGATGCAGTTCGATCGCGATCCCAACGTGCGCGCCGAGGCCGCTAACTCTTTGTCAATGTTCGGAAGCGAAGCGATTTCTCACTTGGTGGAAGCTTTCCGCCGCGATGACAATTGGCTCGTCCGCCGCAGTATCATGGCTGCGCTGTATGAAATGCAGTGTCCTGATGCAGTATTTGAAATTTGTGCTATCGCTCTTGGCGGCGAAGATTTACCAGTTCAGGAAGCAGCAATTGACGGGTTCGGTATGCTGGCAAATACTGATAAGCAAGAAGAGGCATTGCAGCAATTATTACCTCTAGTAAGTTCGGATAACTGGGGAATTCGGCTGCGAGTTGCTCGCGCGCTGAGCAAATTTGACAATCCTCAAGCTCGCGCTGCTGTGAGCTATTTGGCAAAAGATCCAGATCATCGGGTTGCAGGTGCGACTTTGGAAGCTTCGCTTTAAAACCACGGCTTACAACCTCAAGCAGACATTGGTAGCCCCCCTTAAACCCGCCCCTAGATTAGCGCGATCGCCCTCACAATATTACGAATTGTTACTTTGTTTCTAATAAACGAGACAGGGGCGATCGGCATCATTGACGATCGCTCTTAGTTTGGCCATCTGAGTTAATTCGTCATGTACCAGCCTTTTCGGGAATACCTAGAGCAATAGCTGTTTCAAAGGTTGGATTTGCAAAGTCGCCCCATTCCTTCGGCGTTGGAAGTTAATATCAGCGAGCGCGGCAAAACCCCAGCTACTATCCGCAGTTGGTGTTACGACTGCCGGCAATTACGAAAAATCCGCTACACTTACATCGATGCGGGTGAATCTGCTCAAGTTTTTAATGGCGTGATTTATCCGACTCACAATTACGATTTGCCGCTGTTGGGAATTTACCTCTTGTCTTTGAGCAAAAAGAAAATTTTGGTGGTTCTCGACTTTGGGCCGCTATTTAGAGATGAGGCTTATATAGCAAAATACGTTCTGGCCGCTTATTTGGATTTGGTCGATCGCGCCGAACCCATGACATCGGGCGCCAAGTTAGATAATATCTTACAAGCTCAACTGCTCTATCTGCGGTATCGTGCCGCAAAAGACCCGGCCCGGAAAATGTTTAAGCGGTTCTACGGCAAGGAATGGACCCAAGAATACATTCACGGCTTTTTGTTCGATTGGGAACAGAAGCTGGCACAATTGGTAAGTAACAAGAATAGATTTTAATACAAGCTTCAGCCACTATACTAATAAGTGTAGGTTGGCATGAGGAAAATGCCAATGGTCAAAAAAAATCGCAATGTAGTTAGTTCCAATTCAGAAAGCAAAGTCAAAGTCGGACTTTCGCTGACTTCTTCTAGTGCGGCTCGATTGAACAGGATCGCTCAAAAGCTCGGAATATCAAGGTCGGAACTCCTAGAACGCTTGGCAAAAGGCGCTCTGGATATTTCTAGCGACAAGACGGAAGTTACTGTCACTTGGAAAAAAGGTGAAGAAACGGAGGTAGAGACCGCGGACTTGCAAGGGGAAACAGCCGAAGAAAGCCAAATTAATGACGCTAGAACGGCAGAAACTCTATTGGACTCGGTGAAGGTAAAGCCAAATCCGCTGCAAGAAAGTTACGAAGCTTTACAGCAGCAGTTGGCTGAACGCGAAAGTTCGATCGCATCTTTGCAGCAGCAACTCGCCGAAAAGCAAAATCTCGAAAGCCAATTGCAGGAAACTG